>DCEG01000028.1:0-5524 GCA_002316835.1 Bacteroidales bacterium UBA1035
GAATTTGGAATCACCCCTTCCAAGTTTCAGCGGATGCCCCATATTTCCAATTCCTGATCTGTTCAATAGACTTCGCTCTTTTTACGTAACCTTTGCTTGGATTTTTTAACAGCATCTACCGTAATACCTAAGATCCTCGCTGTTTCTGCATTATTAAGCCCTAAAGCTTGAATAAGTTCTATTCGAAGCGCTGATTCCGTTATGCCAGGGAACTGTTCCAAAAGATTTTTATAAGTAGGGTAATCTTCCCGGATAAAAGCATTTTTAAACGTGAACCAATTATCATCGGTCATCAGGTGCGACTCCAAAAGACTCTTTAAACTCCGGTGGTTTTTTTCTAAATTGAAAGATGAAGAACTTGCAATCATTTTGATTTCATTCTCTAAACTGCTGATTTGTTCATTTTTTTCCAATAAATACGTTTGATAAGCGATCAAAGAATTGTGGGTCTCCATCAATTTTTTTTCAGAATTCGACTTATCCAATTGTAACGAAATCACCTTTTTTTGATATTCTGACTCCCTAAATTTTAGCTTTCGCTTCTGAGCAATATACGATAAAATTAATCCAAGCACCGATAAAACCGCAACGATACCAAATGTAATTTTTTTCAAGGTTTCCTGTTGCAGTTTGGATTTTTCCAATTGAAGCTGATAATCAAATCTCTCTCTTTGTGCTTGCATGTTAACTCGCCTGACGGCAACATCCCCATCTGTATTCATTAAGATTGCTTCTAAGTCTTTCAGTTTTCGCCATAAATCCAGCTCACGCATACTGTCGTTTTCTAATTGTGCAATCTGCAGCAAGACTTCAGCAATCTGAAATTCATAACTTTTTAAATAAGATTTACTTTCGGCAAAGGCATTGGCTTCATTCAGCGTTTTTTTCGCACTTGTAATGTTGTTCTGGAGAAGATATAACTTGCCCAAAAGAATCTGAGCAAACATCGTGTTTCGCTCGTCGCGGTGCCTTTTAGAGATAGCTATGTCTTCTTCCAACAGCTTTTCGGCTTCGTCGTATTCTTTCCGGACTTTATGAATTTGAGCGATTTCTCCAAGTGCTTTTGCATATCGAACTGAATCGTTTATACTCAGTGCAGAAGATATTGATTTTTGATGATATTCCATTGCGTCGTCAAATAAACCCTGACGAAAATAATGCATTCCCATAGCGGTCAGGATTGTTCCGTAATTTTTTGATGTTTTAGGTGTGTAATCCAATGCAGTTTGTAAATAAGGAATTACCTGAACATCATCATTAATCGTACTTGCAAAAAATGCATTTTTCATATATGTTTCACCGATTAGAGACAGGTTGCTTTTATCTTTTGGAAAATTGTCCATGATTCTTCTAGCTTTAACAAAATAAGGCAACGCCTGGTCGTAGTGACTGAACGAATAAAAATAAAACCCTGCTTGGGTTTGCAGCCATGCCTGAACACCTTTGTCACCCTCCTGGGGATAATCTTCATTGGCTTCTTTCATCAATACAGTGCTTAGGGGATCTGTTTGTCCAGTGTTTTGAGCATTCAACTGCGCAATACGCACTTTATGGACTCTTTTTAATAAATCTTTCTGAAAATTCGGCAGTATCTTGATTTGTTGATCAAAGAATGCCCACAATTGGCTGGTGTCGGATAAGTGTTCACTCTCCAAAATAACTTGCTCAATTTTCTTTTTATCCGATGACTGAGCTATTGTGAAAAAAGGAAAAACAGTCAAAAAAAAATAACAAAGGAAAAGGCGCATCATTTTCAATTTTTTTACTTATTAGGTTCCAGCTACAAAAGTAACTATTAATGGACACCTATAAAAAAACTGGCATCATTTTTCAATTTTTAATCTGAACAAAATATCTCAGTGACTTTTATCTAGCTTATAATTCTGAAAATTAGGGATTCCATAATTTGTCCACCCCTTTGTCCACCCCTTTTTATGTAGCAAACTGTCCTTTTTATATAATTTTGTCCGAAAAAAATTATTTAGAATGTTTCTAAAAAACCATAAACGGGTGAATAGCACAAAATTTTTGTTAGTAATGAGTTTGATTAAGAAATCATTATTTAGATTAACAGTACAGATTTCTGTTGTTTTTTTATTTTGCTTTTCGATATCTTTTTTTTCTTGCAAACCTAGTATTAAGGACAATCCTGACCGTCAAAAAAACTTTTCGACCCTCCTGGATTCAATAGAAGAGATTCGGGTTACGTTAAATAAACTTGAAAACGACACCACAATACTTCAGAAACTTTTGGATGGAAAGAGGGCTGAAAACAACAAAATAGTTCAGTTAGTACTTTATGAAAGACTGGGTAATGTCCATTTATCAAATTATGATTTCAAAAATGCCATTGCAAACCACAAGAAATTTCTCGAGGTCTCCGAAAGTATCAATGACTCATTACAGATATTAAAAGCACTGAATACATTAGCTGCCGATTATTTGCAATCCAGGCAAATAAACAATGCCATAACTTATTATTTCGAAGCGTATAAACTATTTTCAGATGTAAAGACCAATCATTTTGCCCTATTAAAAGAAAAAGCGGCCACGTTGCAGGGAATAGGGAACTTATATGCCATGCAAGGTTATCCCCATAATGCGTTGATTTACTTCAAAGAATCGCAACACTATAATGAAAAAACAGACGACAAAAGCGCTTTAAGCAATAACCTGGTGGGAATAGGCAGAGCTTATCAGGCACGAGGAATGTATGACTCTGCACGGGTTAGTTTTGATAAGGCAATTGCCTTAAACATAGAACTCAATTCGAGATCGGGACTAGCCTTGTCTTTTTTATGCATGGGAGAACTGAGCGCAAGCCAGGCAAATTATCAGGAAGCCGACATTCACTTAAACAGCGCATATGAAACACTGAAAAACAGTTCCGATAAATTAAACCGGATGAATATATGCTTTGCATCAGGTTATAACGATATTCAACTAAACAACTATGACGATGCAGAGATGAAATTGCTTGAAGGATTAGGGTTAGCTAAGGAGATCAATATCCCCTTTTATCTTGAAATTTCTTATGCACGATTGTCGGAGTTGTACGGACTTCAAAATAGAACAGGGTTTGAGCAATATTACGATGGCCTGAGACAACGTTTCACCAAAACGATAAACAAAGAGAGAATTACCAACGACTTATTAAACGCTCAAATCAAGTTTGACAAAGAAAAAGGCATGAAAGAAGTAACCCGCCTAAAAACTGAATTTACAGCACAAAATCATCGACAGAGGCAATTCATTTTCACAACAGTATCTTTTTTCATAGCGTTGTTCGTTCTATTTCTTATTCAATTTCATCTTTTTATGATACGGAAAAGAAAAAATGAATCTTCAACTCAATTGGAAAAAATGAAATCTGAATTTTACATGAATATTACGCATGAGTTCAGAACACCAATCACTATCATCAGAGGTTTATCCGAAAAATTAAGAAATACGATTAAGGAAGATCAAAAAATTAAAAACATTATTGATCTGGAAATCATTTCACGACAATCGGAAAACTTGTTGTTTCTTGTAAATGAAATCCTTTCAGTATCCAAAATAAAATCTCAACAGAAAGTGCTCTGGATCAACGATAATGTTGTTGATTATTTAAAACATCTACACCATTCTTTTGCCGATCTGGCACAATCTAAAAAGATATCTTACTTCTTTCATAACCAAACAGACACCCTGTTCATGGATTATTCAAAAGAGCATATATTGCTTATAATCAATAATTTATTATCTAACTCTATTAAGAACTGTACAGAAGGAAACAACATATTGCTCATAGTCAGGGAAGATAAAGTACAAAAGAAGTGTATAATAGAAGTTATCGACAATGGTGAAGGAATTGGTGAAAAAGATCTTCCGCATATTTTTGATTCTTTGTATCAAGGAGAATCGGCTAAAGAGCAACTCTCGGGTTTTGGAATCGGGCTTGCCTTCACAAAACAGCTTGTCGAGGGCTTGAATGGGACAATAAAAGCCAGAAGCATACCCCTAAAAGAGACTGTTTTCACGGTTGAATTACCTATAAGAAATGAGTATCGAACGCTTGAGTACAACCCTACAGAAGAAATTTCTTTTCTGCCTGCAGGTAATGTCAACGTTGAAGAGCTAGATAAAGAAAACCCCAATAACCCTTTAATTTTAATTGCTGAAGACAACAGGGATATGAGTTTTTATTTGGTTTCGATGTTGCGTAACGATTTCAATTTAATTGTTTCGCATGACGGGAAAGATGCCCTCTCGATTGCCACTGAAAAAATACCCGACCTGATTATTTCTGATTTGATGATGCCAGAAACGAATGGGAAACAGTTCTGCTCGCAAGTCAAAAGCTCCGTCGTAACGAACCATATTCCATTTATCATGCTAACTGCAAATACATTGCATTCAGAACGAATTGAAACAATTAATGCGGGTGCCGATGCGTTTTTGACAAAACCTTTCTTTGAGGAAGAGCTGAAAGCAAAAATTAACCAACTCTTAAAAAATAGGAAAGAGTTAAGGGAAAAATACGGCCAGGTAGTTTTAGACAGTCAAAACACCTCACCTGAGCTGACGAATGATTCCAACTTCGAATTTCTGCAAAAGGTTACCGATCTTATTTACCGGGAGATGAAAAACGTTGACTTTTTCCCGCAAGGACTGGCTTCAGAAATGTGTGTGAGCCCGTCTCAGTTGAACCGGAAAATCAAATCCATATCCGGATTGAATGCCACAAATTACGTCTTAAAGGTACGGCTGAACCGTGCCAAGAAACTGCTGACCACTTTCCAGAAACCTATCGGAGAAATTGCTATGGATTGCGGATTCAATGATTTCGCCTATTTCTCACGGACATTTAAGAAGGAATTTGGTATTACACCTTCCAAATTTCAGCGGATGCCTCACCTACAGAACTGATTTCGAGACACAATTCTTAAAATAAATCAACCGGACTCATTAAATACCTATCCTTATTATTTGTTTATTAAGACACTAAATATGTGATGGTTATAATTTACAAATGTCCGTAGGGTCATAATTCAAAGATGTTAATGTTCCTATTGTCCAAAAAATTGTCCGTTTAGTTATAACCAAAAAAACGAATCCAGTTTATTTTTGATAACGAAAGAGATTTTTTTCTTTTTTAATGTTTAATCATTTTAAAATTATTATTTATGAGAAAAATTGTTTTGTTTTTCGCCGTTATTGCCGTGTCGGCAATTGCCATCACTTACTCTTCCTGTTCCAATGACTTGAATCTTGCTGAGGAAGAAAGCGTTGTTGCCGTTACTGCCGGAACCCGCGCAGTAGAAGTTCCCGCGTGCGTAGATCCCTGTCGTGATGTACAAGAAGTTCGCCTCATGGCCGGACAGCATTACGAAGCCGGAAAAGTTTATGTAGTTAACAACAAAGAAAAATTGTACGTTGCTTACGAAACTACCGGGGAATGGAAAATGAAAGCAATCCATCTTTTTGTGGGCGCTTGCGACAAGTTACCCGTGAACAAGCAAGGCAATCTTGTTCCGGGACA
>DCEG01000028.1:5815-6421 GCA_002316835.1 Bacteroidales bacterium UBA1035
AAAGTGGGTAAAAACTGGTTTATGAAATTTGAATATTGCATAGCCGTTTGTGAAGATGAACCGCCGGTAGAGATGTGTTATCAGGACGAAACAGCCTGGGCAGCAGGTTCCCGTTACGTAACTCAAGGCAATTGGGCTACCTATACTCCTTATGTAGCCAATACTCCCGTTAATGTTTTTGCCGGTCAGAACTACCTGGTTGGAACCGTAACTTTTTCCGAAGTGGTGGATGGTAAAGTAACCATCACTCTTGCCGCACTTAACGGAGCCCGGTTGCAGAGTGTTGCAGAGTCGGTAAAAATTCAAGGATATGAAACGGCTCCCAGCGGTAACCCTGCACCCGGCCAGTTTACGACGTATAAAGGCAACGAAACAACCGTAACAGTTGATGCATACGCGTACTACGGAATTCATTTAGACGTACAGCGTGTTGTTGATTGCCCGGAGTAATAATAATTGTATTTAACAAAAAAGGCGGAACGAGGCCGCCTTTTTTGTTCATTAGCCATTCACGGCAAAAACATTACATCTGTGTTGTTTATAAACACCTGGAGAAATGCCTTTTTTATTTTTAAATACTCGATAGAAGGAACTTTCACTTGAAAA
>DCEG01000028.1:6737-7218 GCA_002316835.1 Bacteroidales bacterium UBA1035
TTTAGTTCGGGATTTTTAAAAATTTCCATTTTCTCCAACAGATAGATCAACCGCTCCCGCAATGACTTCAGGTTATCTATACCGGGGATATGGTAACGGACAACGTTTTTTTTACCTTTAAAGGCTTTTTTTAGTTCATACTCCCGCACATTTTGGGTAAAATGCTCAATGGTAAACCGTTGCATATATGCCACATAAGCACTGAAAAAAATACAACCCGAATAAATGACAGAAGGTATAAAAAGAAGCCAGGGATGTGCAATGAAGTAGCTTTTCCCGATACTGCTCGCCACCACCGAGACCATCGATGCTAACAGTAATGCCGTAACTGCCCATTTTAGGGGAGTTAAGTCTTTTCCTCCCAGGTTTGAGTAAAACGCCTTTACTTTTTTGTTGTACTTGTTAATAAGCCTAAAACCAAAATAAACCGATAAAATGACCTGAACCGAAAACAGGACTTTAAACAGGTGTTCACGCAGAA
>DCEG01000089.1:0-44148 GCA_002316835.1 Bacteroidales bacterium UBA1035
ATTCTTTTTTATCGTTTGCTTTGTGATATGTACAAATAGCTATTTTTAAAGGTTTTTGTTTGGACAAAAGCTTGGTGGCTCCTTTTAATAATTTTAATTCACCCCCTTCTACGTCGGCTTTAAGAAATATTCCTGCCTGATTAGGTACAATGATATCATCAAGAGAAGTTTGACTGGAATTTGCGATTTCTCCGACAAATTTGTTTACAATCATGACTTTATCTTTCCAAGGTGCAAATGTTGCTTGTAAAGGTTCCAGCCACTCCATGTCAGACTCAAGGAGAATAACTTTAGAAGCCTTTTCGACCACACTTAAAGCAAAATTGCCTTCAGCCGCTCCGGCATCTATAAGGACATTGCCCTCATCAAATTGAAATTGATCATTTATATAACGGTGTGGACTTTGAGTGTCTTGCTCTTTTAATAGATTGTTGTAAGCTCTTTTTATTTTATCCTTACGCCATTTCTTTTTGAAATAAAGTCTTTTTTCATCCAATAAAACATATCGTAATCCTGTTTTATCGTCATCAAAAACTTCTATATCTTCGGCGTGGTAGTGATCTTGAAAAGCATAAGGAAAAACGGTAATAGGATTAGACTTTAAGTAGTTTACGACTTCTTCGACTTCAGATGTAACGGCTTCAGGGTTATTTTTGTAATAATGAAAAATTGAACTTGTCATTCTTTTAGCTTGGATTCTTTTTCTAAAATACTTTGGAATAATTATCCGATAAAGCTGGTAAGTGAAATTATTCATTCTTGATTTTCTTTTATAATTCTCAAGTATTATATAGGAAAGAAAATAATCTAATGTTAATGACTAAGCTGCTTATTAATAATTTTACTCCATATTATGAAAAACATTCTGCACGTCATCGTCTTCTTCAAACTTTTCGAGAAGTTTTTCGATTTGTGCGCGTTGTTCGTCATTCAGTGATTTCATATCGTGAGGGATTCGTTCAAACTCGGCCGAATGAATTTCAAAACCATTCTCTTCGAGATACGATTGAATTTCGGAATACGATTTGAATTCGCCGTAAAGAATGATATCGCCTTCGTCTTCTTCCACTTCGTCAACACCATAATCGATCAGTTCCAGTTCCAGATCTTCCAGCGAAACGCCGTCTTTAGGAGAAATTTTAAATACGCATTTATGGTCAAATAAAAATTCCAAACTTCCTGTTGTGCCTAACGAACCGCCGTGCTTATTGAAATAGCTGCGAACGTTTGCTACCGTACGGGTTGGGTTGTCGGTAGCGGTTTCCACCACGATGGCAATGCCGTAAGGGCCATAGCCTTCGTAAACCATTTCCTTATAATCCGTTACGTCCTTGTCTGTTGCTTTTTTTATAGCACGTTCCACGTTTTCCTTCGGCATATTTTCTTTTTTCGCTTGCTGAATTAGCACGCGTAAGCGCGGATTGGAGTCCGGATCGGGACCTCCGTCACGTGTGGCAATAGTGATCTGCTTTCCCAGTTTAGTAAATACGCGGGCCATGTTGCCCCATCGTTTCAGTTTTGTTGCTTTTCTGTATTCAAATGCTCGTCCCATAACCTGGCTGTCAGCCTTTAGCTATTTGCTGTTGGCTTTTTTATATTGTAATTATTATTGTCTCTTTTTCGTCAAGTCTCCCCAATCTCTCTATCGCAGAGTCGCTCCCAACTCTTTCTCTAAATTCAACCGTATTTTCTGCATCACGGCATCAATCTGTTTATCGTTGAGTGTCTTTTCTTCGTCTTGTAACACGAAATTCACCGCGTACGATTTTTTGCCATCAGGCAGATTTTTCCCTTCGTACACATCGAAGAGCGAGATTTCTTTCAGCAGTTTCTTTTCCGATTTTTTGGCTACCTGCTCAATTTGTACAAAGGTAACGTTTTTATCGATAAGTAACGCTAAATCACGACTTACAGGTGGGAATCTGGAAATTTCGGTAAAGCGTACTTCACTTTTCGAAGTTTCTTTCAAAACTGTGTCCCAGTTCATTTCAGCAAAGAAAACGTCGGTGTCGATATCAAATTTTTTCAGGATATTGTTAGACACAATTCCAAAACTTCCGATTTGTTGTTTAAACGTGCGGATATTCATTCCTGCGGAATAAACCTTGGACTGAACCGGTTCGAAAATAACTTGGTTGGATGTGAAGCCCATTCGTTTCAGTATGTTTTCGATATGTGCTTTCAGTTGGAAAACAGATGTTTCGGTTTCTGAAGCGGCCCAGTTCTTCGAGTTGCTGTCCCCGCAAATCCAGAGTCCGAGATATGTTTCTTCGGAGTGTCCTGACAGGATTTTATCTTCACGTTTTTTATCCGCATCAAAAAAGTAGCAATTGCCAAATTCGTAAAAATGTAAATCGTAATGTTTGCGATTACGGTTGTAGGCAATGCTTTCCAAGCCACCGTAAAGCAGTGTTTGGCGCATAATTCCCAAATCGTTGCTGAGTGGGTTAAGTAGTTTTACTCCGTTTTCTTCGGGGAAAGCTTCGTTGTTCTCGTAATACGATTTTTTGGTAAGTGAATTATTCATTATCTCATCGAAACCGCTTGCCGTGAGTTGTTCCGAAATAAGCGTCTGTAGCTTATGTTTGCGGTCGGTAGGAGTTTGATAAGACAAATTAGCTTTCAGTGAATCGCTGAAATCCACGTTGTTATATCCGTAGATTCGAAGAATGTCTTCTATCACGTCCACATCTCTTGTAACATCCACCCTGTACGTGGGAATGCGCAACGCAAGTTCGTTATCCGATTCGTTTTCGATTTCAATTTCCAGGCTTTGCAGAATATTTTTAATCGTTTCCCTAGGAATATCTTTACCTATAAGGGAATTTACTTTTTTGTGCGGTAAAACTACTTGCTGATTTTCTATTTTCGTAGGATAAACATCACGGATTTCACCTTCGATTTCGCCGCCGACAATTTCTTTGATAAGCATGGCCGCACGTTTTAGCACATAAACCGTATTGTTGGGGTCTGCGCCTCGTTCGAATCGGAAAGATGAATCGGTATTCAGGCCGTGACGACGGGCAGTTTTGCGTACCCACGTAGGATTGAAGTAAGCCGATTCCAAAAATACATCCGTTGTTTTTTCTGTAACACCCGATTGCAATCCGCCAAACACCCCGGCAATACACATTCCGTTGGAGTTATTACAAATCATCAGGTCGTTGGCGTTGAGTTCACGTTCCTGCTCGTCGAGCGTAACGAATTTACTTTTTTCGGGAAGGGTGCGTACAACCACTTTGTTTCCTTCAATATGGTTTATGTCGAACGCATGCATCGGATGGCCGGTTTCGTGGAGGATAAAATTGGTGATATCCACGATGTTATTAATCGGACGAAGTCCTATCAACGACAGTTTGTTTTTCAGCCAATCGGGGCTCTCTTTCACGGTTACGCCTCGCATCGTCAAACCAGAATATCTGGGACAGGCTTCCGTGTTTTCGACAACAACATCAATTCCGCCTTGAGGTTTGTCGATTTTGAAATTGTCAACCGAAGGTTTGTTTAGTTTATGCGGTTTTCCGGCTTGTTTCAGATAGGCGGTCAGGTCACGCGCTACACCATAATGTGATGCGGCGTCTATGCGGTTGGGTGTGATGTCGACTTCGAGAACGAAATCGCTTTTCACGTTGTAGTAGTCTTTAGCGAGTGTTCCAACTACAGCATTGTCCGGAAGAACGATAATTCCATCATGAGATGTGCCGATACCTATTTCATCTTCGGCGCAGATCATCCCGAATGACTCTTCACCTCGAATTTTAGAACGTTTTATAGTAATTTCGTCGTCGTTAAAATACAATTTCGTACCTACGATTGCTACTACCACTTTTTGTCCGGCAGCCACATTAGGCGCTCCGCAGACTATCTTTAACGGTTCTTCGCCGTTGCCTATGTTTACAGTTGTGAGGCTTAAATGATCGGAGTTGGGATGTTTGACGCAGGTTAAAACTTCGCCGATAACCAAGCCTTCCATTCCGCCTTTGATGGTTTGAATTTCTTCTACACCGCCTGTTTCCAGTCCTATGGAGGTGAGTGCGGCAGCCGTTTCCTGTGGTGAAAGATCAAATTGCAGATAATCTTTCAGCCAATTGTATGAAATATTCATTATAAAGTCGTTTATTTTGACAACTTAAGCAAAATAAAATTGATCTAACTGAATAATTAGATTCTTTGTTTTGCTCAGAATGACAAATAAGGGTTTACTTTCAAAAAAAGTGCTCAAAATTACAAAAAAATACGATACAGTTTGTCAAAGTTTCACAACTTTGGTGAAGTGTCAGAATCATTTTCTCGTTTTTTCCCAAAATCAATCCATGTCCATTTGTGCCAAATTTCTTCAAAAGGGCCCTTGTTATACTTGCTGAGCCAGAGTTTTGAAAATATCATCTGTATTGTAAAAACGGCAAGTCCTATCAGTAAACTCAAAAAACGTCCGCAATGAGGTGCCAAATATAATCCGATTGGAAAATATATGAGTGCACCAAAAAGCGATTGCGTAACGTAATTTGTGAGACTCATTTTACCGTAATAACGTAAGGGAGTGAATAGTTTCTTTATAAAATTATTCTGATATACCAACACAAATGATGCTACTATCGCAAAGGTGAATACTAACTTTTGCCAGAGATCTATAGCGAGACCAATTGTTTGCCTGGTAATTCCATCAGTTCGCAATATGGGCTTTTTGATTAGGTAAAGTATAACGAAAAAGATGATTGAGATGATCAATACTCTCTTCCAAAAATGAAAATTACCGGGAGAACTCACAAAATAATGTTTTCTTCCTATGTAAAGTCCCAATAAAAATAATCCTGCAGCTTGTAAGAATCGCCCTGTTTCAAAAACCCACAAAAGACTTACTTTTAGGCCTACAGTCACGTTGATCCAGATAAAGTCGAAGAAATTGCCGTTTTTGGTATTTTCAATGACTTGATGGTGCAGGGCAAGAGCGCCAAAATCGGGTAATTGATGAGAAGGATTCAATCGGGATAGAATAAAATGCACCCATTCAACCGGTTGAAGCATTAGTAGGACAATTAATATCAGAACGGCTTTATCTGACCAATTACGGCAAATAAATAAAATAGGTGAAACGCATACGAACAGCATTAATATGTCGCCTGAGGGAAAGAAAGCTGCGTTTATCAATGCGAAAACAGCAAGTAAGATCATTCGCCACATAAAACGATAACCAAAATCTTTTCCTTTTTTCTTTTGATTATTATGTTGGATGAAAAATGTGAATCCAAAAAGCATGGTAAAAATGGCATAAGTTTTTCCGCTGAATAGTCCGAAAACTACTCTTACCGTAGCTTTATCGAGAAAATTTAACCAATGAGGCGAATTTGCAGGAAATTCAGGAAAAAAGTAATGATCGACATGGTGAATCAACAGAATTGCCATTATCGCAAATCCGCGTAGCGCATCCACAACCTCTATACGATTTGTTTTACCCGTTGAGATTACCATGATTATCCCTATGATTTTTAAAATGAATTTGCAAACATAAACATTTCTATATAAAAATCATATAGATTAAAAAAGTTTATTTGGGTATTTGACAGATTAAAATTATTGAAAAGCTTTTAAATGGTGTATTGATGTTCTTCACGGTGTGAAAAATTCAACTTTGCCGCATTTGGGGCAAACGTACAAATCGAAAGTCTCTTTGTTGACAAAAAGTTCCAGCAGGTTTCCCATGGCGCCAAACCGGGTGCCTTCGTGAAATTTGTAATTTCCTGTGAAACGCATCGGAACATCGGTACACCGTAAGCAGTTGATTTGTCTTTTCAACTGATTCTGATTTGCTATCTTAACAACTCTCTTTTCGGTAAAACTGTAATTGCAATTCCAGCAAAGCTGAAAGTTGTCGATTACTTCGGCCTGACAATTGGGACAAATTTTCACAATATCCATATGTTTAAAGTTTTTACAAAGATAACAAAAAACCGTACGAAATTTCTTTCGCACGGTTTGTTTATTTCAGTAGAGACGCAAGGCATTGCGTCTTTACAATATTCAATACCCTCTTATCGCTTTAATTCCGGGAAGAACTTTACCTTCAATCATTTCGAGTAATGCACCACCACCGGTTGAAACGTATGATACGTCATCAGCAAGTCCGAATTTGTTGATACAAGCTACTGAGTCGCCCCCACCGATAAGTGAGAAAGCTCCTTTTTTGGTAGCTTCTACAATGGCGTCGGCAACTGCGCGTGAGCCTTTGTCAAAATTATCAAATTCGAAAACCCCAACAGGACCGTTCCAAAGAATTGTTTTGGAATTTTTGATCACTTCGGCAAATGCTTTTTCTGATTCAGGACCAATATCGAGCCCTTCCCAACCGTCAGGTATCTCTTTTACGGAACCAAAATCTGTTTTGGCATCGTTACTAAAACTGTCAGCAAGTTTTGCATCGGTAGCTAATACTAAGTTTACGCCTTTTTTCTTGGCCAGCTCAACTAATTCATTCGCCAAATCAAGTTTGTCGTTTTCAACGATTGAATCCCCGATTTTTCCACCATCGGCCTTTGCAAATGTATATGTCATTCCACCGGCAAGAATCAAATTATCTACTTTGTCGAGCAAGTTTTTGATAAGATCGATTTTTGTGGAAACTTTCGATCCACCCATAATGGCTGTGAATGGTCTTTCTGTTTCTGACAACACTTTTTCCACTGCATTAATTTCATTCTGCATGAGATAGCCAAAAAGTTTGTGATCAGCATCAAAATAATCAGCAATAAGTGCGGTTGAGGCATGTGCACGATGTGCAGTTCCAAATGCATCGTTTACATACACATCAGCATAAGAAGCCAATTTTTTTGTGAATTCTTTTTGTGATTCTTTTACAGCCTTTTTAGCTGCAGCCGTTTCTTCTTCCGAAGTTCCTTCAGGTAATCGCGGTTTTCCTTCTTCTTCTGCATAAAAACGAAGATTTTCTAGCAACAAAGCTTCTCCGGGACGCAAAGCTGCGGCTTTAGATTCTGCTTCTTCCCCAATACAGTCGTTGGCAAACTGAACATCAACGCCCAATAATTCTGAAACTCGTGAAAGGATATGTTTCAACGAATATTTATTAGTTGGACCTGTTGGACGACCTAAGTGAGAACCGATAATAACGCTGCCCCCGTCTTTTAGAATTTTTTTCAACGTGGGAATAGCAGCGCGAATGCGGGTGTCGTCAGTGATGTTGAAGTTTTCATCGAGCGGAACATTAAAGTCCACGCGAATAAATGCCTTTTTGTCGGCAAAATTGAAAGTGTCAATTGTTTGCATAATTTTTTATTTTATGAGAATATATTCTTTAGGATGTGAAAACAATCTTTTTAATTTGATTGCAAAGATAAGGAAAATACAGAATTTTTTCTTTAATTATGCGGAAAAAGTTACTAATTTCTAATTCTTACTTCATAAGTGACCGAAATGGCTTTTTTGATGAGGGCCATCACTCCGCAGTACTTATCGAAAGACATGGCACATGCCCGCTCAAGTTTTTCCAAGGGTAAGTTCTCTCCTTCAAACTCATAAATTACATTCATGGATGAATAGGTGATAGGATATTCCGTGGTTAGTTCTGCGTCGATGCTAATGTTGAAACTTTTCACTTCAATACGCATTTTCCGGAGTATCTCCACCACGTCAAGTCCTGAACAACCGGTTGCTGCCGTCAACATTAATTTCTTCGGACGTGGGCCGGTATCATCTCCCCCGGCATCCTTTGCCAGGTCAATTACAACGTTGTGACCATCAAGGTCAGTTTCAAAAATGTTGTTTTCTTTCCAGATTGTTTTGATCGAATGTTTCATAAAATTTTAATAATTTGATTATAACTTAGAGATAAAACAAAAAATAATCACTTTTGTTCTTTGAAAAAAGTTAGTATTTTGTAGCAAAGTGTCAAATTGTTTTGTAAATTTGCGCAAATTAAGTCTGTTATGATTGACAAAAATGCACGTGTCCTGCTTATTTATACCGGTGGAACCATTGGAATGGTAGAAAATCTGGAAACAGGAGCCCTGGAAGCCTTTAATTTTAGTCACTTGAAATCGAACGTTCCCGAAATGAAACGTTTAAATTTCAATGTGGATACCTATTTGTTTGAACCACCAATCGATTCATCGGAAGTTGCTCCGTACAACTGGCAGGATATTGCCAAAGTGGTGCAGGATAATTACGAAGATTACGATGGTTTCGTTATTTTGCACGGAACCGATACTATGTCTTATACAGCATCAGTTTTGAGCCTGATGTTTGAGAATCTGACTAAACCCGTTATTTTTACCGGTTCGCAACTCCCAATAGGTAAACTCCGTACTGACGGGAAGGAAAATCTGATTACAGCCCTTGAAATTGCGGCCGATAAGGATGAATCGGGAAGACCTGTTGTTCCCGAACTGTGCATTTATATGCAAAACCTGTTAATGCGCGGCAATCGTACCACAAAAGTAAATTCGGAAAACTTCAGTGCGTTCAATAGTCCTAACTATCCATACCTGGCCGAGGTAGGTGTAGATATTCGTTATCACGATAAGTTTATTCTGCAACCCGATTACAATAAGCCCGTTATATTTAATTTCAGGCTCGACAACAATGTTGCCATTTTGAAGCTGTTTCCGGGAATTCAGGAAAGTGTGGTGAGATCCATCCTTTCGGTCCCCAATTTAAGAGGTATTGTGTTGGAAACCTACGGTTCAGGGAATGCACCTACTGATCAATGGTTTATTAATGCCCTGCAAGAAGCAATGGACAGGGGAATCGTTATAGTAAATGTTACGCAATGCCTTTACGGAAATGTGGAAATGCACCGATACGAAACAGGACAGCATTTGGAAAGATTGGGTGTGGTTTCAGGACATGATATCACTACAGAAGCGGCTTTAGCTAAGTTGATGATTTTGCAGGGGAATGGCAAAACGCCGGATCAGGTTCGAAGGTTGATGTCAACTTCATTGCGCGGTGAATTAACAGTTCGATGATTTTTTTACCTTTTATTATTATTCCTATTCCTTATCTTTGTCGTTACTCACAATGACAAAGTACAAGGAATGAAAAATTTAGATTACGGAGTTATAGGAAATTGCCGTACGGCAGCGTTAATTTCCAAAGCAGGGAGCATTGATTGGTTGTGTCTGCCCGATTTCGATTCACCATCAGTATTCACTAAGCTTTTAGATGAAGAAAATGGTGGAAGTTTCTCTTTTCTGGTATCAGAAGAGTATACTGTTTCGCAAAAATACCTGGAAAACACCAATCTTCTCATTACAAAGTTCGAAGCACCCGATGGGGCTTTCGTGTCTATGGATTTTATGCCTCGCTACAGAACTATTGAGCAGAAACATTACATGCCCCCGGAAGTTCACAGATACGTGCGGGTTATTCGTGGAAAGCCAAAGATGCGTGTTCTCTACGATCCTAAAATGAATTATGCCGGAGAAAAAACTATTCATGCGATTTTTCCTAATTATATAAAAACTGCATCGGCCGTTGATGTGGAGGATAAAATTTATCTTTACTCCAACCTCGACTTTCATACTATATTAAACGGAGAAGAAATTACGTTGACAAACAATTTGTTTTTCCTCCTTTCTTATAATCAAAAACTGGTAACAGTTGATGAAAACCGGGTTTTGCTGGATTACGAGCGTACGAAAGTGTATTGGCTTAACTGGATTAACCGGTCGCGTGAATACAAGCAATATGGAGAAATGGTTAACCGCAGTATGTTGGTTTTGAAGCTGATGTCGTACCAGAAATCGGGAGCGATGTTGGCTGCCGTCACAACAAGTCTGCCCGAGAGTATTGGTGAAACCCGAAACTGGGATTATCGTTTTTGTTGGATTCGCGATGCCTCAATGTCTATCGACACTTTATTGCACATGAAGCACCATGGCGCTGCTGAGCGGTTTATCGGATTTATAAAGCGTATTTTGAAATCGCGCGACGATACCTTTCAGATCATGTATGGAATTCGGGGCGAAAGAGAACTGACAGAAGAAATTCTCACACATCTTGCCGGATACGAGAATTCTTATCCTGTTCGTATCGGAAACGCTGCCTATAATCAACTTCAAAATGACTCACTAGGTTATCTGATGGATGTGATTTACAAATACTACCTCTATTTTCCGGGAACGTTGGATGAGGTGGAAGAAATTTGGGAAGTGGTGAGAAATATGGTGCGGATGGTGCTGAAAACATGGCGTTCTCCCGATCAAAGCATCTGGGAGTTCCGTACACGAGAGCTGAACTTCGTGTTTTCGAAAGTGATGAGCTGGGTTGCTCTCGACAGGGCATCGTTGATCGCTGAGCTGCTTCACAAAGATAATTATGCTGAGTTATGGCGCCAGGAAGCAAACAGCATAAAAGAAGAGGTGCACGAGAAGGGCTGGAATGAAGAACTGCAGTGTTTTACGCAAGCATATGAAAATACCGATTACGACTCATCTCTTTTGTTGATGCAGTTTTACGACTTTATCAATGCCAAAGACGAGCGTTATGTGAAAACCGTAAAAGCTATAAAGGATAACCTGTTCCATAACGGATTGATGTATCGCTACAAAGCAGAAGACGATTTCGGCACACCTACGTCATCGTTTACTATCTGCACGTTTTGGCTGATAGAAGCACTATTTGCGATTGGTGAAGTGGATGAAGCACGTGAAATTTTTGAATCGATGATCTCTTATTCCAATCACGTGGGGCTGTACAGCGAAGATCTGGATTTCGATACCAAACGCCAACTTGGAAATTTTCCACAGGCATATTCACATTTGGCGTTGATCAATACCGCTACGCTGTTATCGGAAGAGAAAGAGTTATCGAGATTTATAAGACCGTAGGAATTTTAGTCTTACTATCGGTAGAATGGATTTTCGCAAACGAACCCGGATAATTTTCGTTTATAAAATCGATCAGTTTCTCGCGAACAGATACCCGTAAATCCCAGTTTTTGGATGAGTTGTCGCTGCTTACGAGCACACGAACTTCTTTATACCACTGTTTGCTATCCGTAATCTGAATGTTTTGAACACGTCCGTCCCAATTTGGATCGTTTTTAACTATATCGGCAAGTTTTTTGCGAAGCGGTGCCACCGGCAAATCATAAGAAACGTAAAGCATCACGGTTCCAAGTATATCAGAGCTTGTTCTTGTCCAGTTCTGCACGGGATTGTTCAGAAAATAATCGTTGGGTACGATAAGTCTCCTTTCGTCCCAGATTTTCACTACCGTGTATGTGATATTTATCTCTTCAATTCGTCCCCATTCGCCTTCAATCACTACCACATCATCCAATCGGATGGGTTGAGCAAGAGCAATTTGAATACCTGATAATATTTGTCCTACGCTTCGTTGCGCTGCCAACCCGATAACAATACCCATAACTCCTGCTGATGCCAGTAAACTCATCCCCAATCCCTTTACGGCTTCGAAAGTCATTAGCGCGATAGAGATAAAAATAACAACAATGGTCACAATGAGCACCTTTTCTATCATATTCAGCTGTGTGAGACGTTTTCGGGCGATGAGGTTATCGGAGTGAGAAACATCAAATTTGTTTTGAAAATAGCGGAATAACGCCCGAATAGCTTGAATAACCAGCCATCCGATAGATAGAATCAGTAAGATCTGTCCCACTTTTTGCATTATTTCGTAAATTCGTGAATTCTCATCGAGAAACGTGCTGAAAATATTGAGCAATATTACAAAGATGAGCCATACAGTGGGAACTTTAAAAAGACGAACAATAAAATCGTCCACAAGGCTCTTACTTTTTTTTACGCGTGCACGAAGTTTTTTGAAAAAATAGTTGGATATGGCCGTGAGAATAAAAAACAGTATTAAGAAAAGGATGATAATGAAGATGTATCGCCATTGATTCTCTTCGTTTATCATTTCGGCTATTTTGTTCATGTAGTATTTATTTTGTCAGGTTTTCAAAAAAAGGAATCACCGACGATTGCAGTGGTATCCGGTATTTAGCCGCGGGTGAAAAATTGCCCACTTTTATGCTTATACCGTTTGTTGGAAGCGCGTGAAACATGTCTTCATCTGTAGTGTCATCGCCAATAGCCAGCACGAAATCGTAGTTGTCTTTTTTCAGGAGGCGGTTTACTTCGCTTCCCTTATTGAAATCCGGTAATTTTATTTCCACGATCTTATTGCCCGGCACAATTTGCAGGTTTAGACGGGAAGCAGGCACGATGAGTGCGTTTATGAGTTGTTTCTGTCGTAGCTCGGCCAACCAGACATCCACATTTCGATAATGCCATACCAGTGAAGAATCCTTCTCTTCCATGTGCGAGCGCGGAGTTTTTTCGATGGTGTGTTCGATGATTTTCAGCAGTTCATCGTCCCATTCTATTTTTTTTCGGATATTTTTGTGCCATTCTCCATTTTCCTTGTAAAATGCACCGTGCTCGGCCGCGAAATCCAGGTCGAGGCCCTTGAACCACTTATCCAGTACCTGACGGTTTCTTCCGCTGTTAATGATCACTTTGTTTTTTTTATCGGAAGTTATTTTTCTGAGTAAATTCAATAATTCTTCCGATGGAACGGCGTCCTCCGGATTTTTCACGAAAGGCGATAATGTTCCGTCATAATCGAGCAGTATCAACCTTTTTGAAGCCTGATCGTATTCTTTTTTTATTTGCGTAAGTTGACGCTTGCCAACTGTTTTTTGAAAGATCTCTTTATTCTGTTCACGAATGTACAAGAGTTCTTCTACAAAATCGTTTGCCCATTTTTTCACGGTTTGGGTGGATATTCGCTTCTGCATTTTATCGAGACGCGTGCGTTTTTCCTTTTCAGGCATGGTCAGCGCTTGTAGGATAGCGTTTTCGATTTCCTGCGTGTCGTTCGGATTAATGATGATGGAATCGGCTAGTTCTATTGCAGCTCCGGCCATTTCGCTGAGTATCAAGACTCCTGGCTTTTCGCGTTTGGTGGCGAGGTATTCTTTGGCCACCAAATTCATTCCGTCGCGCAACGGACTTACCAGTGCGATATCGGCAATGTCATACAATGCAATCAGTTCGTTGAACGGAAAACTTTGGTAAAAATAATAAATGGGTGTCCATCCCAACGTGGAGTACTGGCCGTTTATTTTGCCAATAGTCTGGTCAATCTGAGTTTTCAGGTCTGCGTATCTGTCCACGGCATCACGCGATGGCACAACGATCATAGCCAACGAAACTTTTTTGTGATATTCGGGATGATTTTCGAGAAAATTGGCAAAACCATTCAACCGATGAAGAATTCCTTTGCTGTAATCAAGCCGGTCGACTGACAAAATAATGGTTTGGTTGCCCAATTCTTTTATCAAACGTTCCGATATTTTTTTTACTTTCGGAAGTGCAGGCGCCTCGTGATATTGTTCGTAATTTATTCCCATAGGAAAAGCATCAACGTGTACAATACGGTCTCTCAGGCTTATTTCATCCAGATTGCAATTCAGGTCAAGAACCCGATAGATGGCACTGATGAAGTGACGCATGTAATCATGAGTGTGAAATCCAATCAGATCGGCTCCAAGTAATCCTTCCAGCATTTCTTCTCTTTCCGGCAAAACGCGGAAAAGCTCGTAAGACGGGAAAGGGATATGGTGAAAATATCCGATATTTACTTTTGGCTTACTGTCGCGGATTTTCTTCGGTAACAACATTAACTGATAGTCTTGGACCCAAATTACGTCATCGTCTTCTATAAACGGCAATGCTTCTTGGCAGAACAATGAATTCACTTGTCGATAAGCTTCCCAATATTCAGTTTTGTATTGAATAAAAGAGAAAAAATAGTGGCAAAGTGGCCAAATGGTGCTGTTGCTGTAGCCTTCGTAATAGTTTTCGATTTGTTCATCCGAGAGAAAAACCGGATGGTAGTTCAATTCGTTTAGTTTTTCAGTAATTTCTTTTTTTTCATTTTCTTCATCTACGTGAATTCCCGGCCAGCCTACCCAATGCATTTCTGCATCTGTTTCCAATGAACCTAAGCCGGTTGCCAGCCCGCCTTCACTTCGTTTTACAGCAAAAGTGTCGTTTTCTCTTTCAATTTTCACAGGGAGACGGTTAGCAATAATGATAATTTTCATTTGTTTATGTCTGATTTTTATTTGTTTCTGAAAATATAACGCTGCCATTCTTGAAAAGATTATTTTTTAACATATTTTTTTATTTAAAAGATTTAATTGGCTTTAAACGCGACAAGAAGTTTAAAAACAAGACAATCTTTTGCCGTTTCCATATTTTTATAGTAATTTCGTAGTCCAAATTCACACTTATTTCTTGAATTCTTTTATTCTTTCGTAAAATCAAATCAATAAAATAATCATATTGTCATGACAAAAAAGAAGAATTACTTAACCTGTGATGGGAATCAGGCTGCGGCACATATTGCCTATATGTTTAGTGAAGTGGCTGCTATCTACCCGATTACGCCTTCCTCAACGATGGCAGAATACATCGATGAATGGGCGGCTGCAGGAAGAAAAAACATTTTTGGACAACCTGTATTGGTTCAGGAAATGCAATCCGAAGCTGGAGCGGCAGGCGCCGTTCATGGCTCTTTGCAAGCCGGAGCATTGACATCTACATTCACCGCATCTCAGGGTTTATTGTTGATGTTGCCCAACATGTATAAAATTGCCGGTGAGCTACTGCCCGGTGTATTTCACGTATCGGCACGTGCCATTGCCGCACAGGCTTTATCGATATTTGGTGACCATCAGGACGTGATGGCAGCACGCCCAACCGGTTTTGCATCGTTTGCGACCGGATCGGTTCAGGAGGTGATGGACTTGGCTGCTGTAGCACATTTGGCAGCCATTGAAAGCCGTATTCCGTTCCTGCACTTTTTCGACGGATTTCGTACATCACACGAAATTCAGAAAATTGAAGCACTAAGCAATGAAGATCTGGCTCCACTTATCAATCAGGAAGCATTGGCCGGTTTCAGACAAAGAGCATTAAGTCCCGATGCGCCCGTTACCAGAGGTACTGCACAAAACGACGATATCTATTTCCAATCTCGCGAAGCAGCAAACCCATTCTACAATGCTGTTCCGGACATTGTTGAAAAATATCTTACAAAATTAGCTGCCGTTACCGGACGTAAATACGGATTGTTCGATTATTACGGCGATCCCGAAGCTGAAAGAGTAATTATCGCCATGGGCTCCGTTACGGAAACCATTCGCGAAGTGGTTGACCACAAAAACTCCAACGGCGAAAAAGTGGGTATGGTTGCTGTTCACCTGTATCGTCCGTTCAAAGCCGAAGCTTTCTTATCGGTCATTCCAAAAACAGCTAAAAGAATTGCTGTTCTCGATAGAACCAAAGAACCCGGCGCAACCGGACAGCCGTTATATCTTGACGTGAAAGACAGTTTCTACGGAAAAGAAAATGCTCCTGTAATCGTAGGCGGTATTTACGGTTTGTCATCAAAAGATACAACTCCCGGCCAGATCATTTCGGTTTACGACAATCTGGGTATGAAATTGCCGAAAAATGATTTCACCATTGGGATAGTCGATGATGTTACATTCAAATCGCTTCCGCAAATAGAAGAAGTTTCAATGGACGAAACTACCTATGAAGCCAAATTCTATGGCTTGGGTTCCGATGGAACGGTAGGCGCTAATAAAAACTCCATCAAAATCATCGGAGATAATACCGATAAATACGTACAGGCATATTTTGCTTACGACTCCAAAAAATCGGGTGGATTCACATGCTCGCACTTGCGTTTTGGTAATAATCCCATCCGTTCCACTTATCTGGTAAATACACCTAACTTCGTGGCTTGCCATGTTCCTGCATACCTGCATTTGTACGACGTTACGCGCGGATTGAAGAAAGGCGGAACATTCCTGCTCAACTCATTGTGGCCAAAAGAAGAAGTAGGCGATCATTTGCCCGACCACGTGAAGAAATATTTTGCAAAGAACAACATCAAACTTTATATAATAAACGCCACCAATATTGCTGACGAAATTGGTTTGGGCAACCGAACCAATACTATTCTCCAATCGGCCTTCTTCAAAATATCGAACGTAATTCCTTATGAACTTGCGGTGGAGCAAATGAAGAAGTTCATCGTGAAATCGTATGGCAGAAAAGGAGAGGAAATCATAAAAATGAACAATGCTGCTGTTGATCGTGGAGGTGATGTTGAAGAAGTTGAAATACTGAAAGAATGGGCTGATTTGAAAGTGGAATCCGATGAAATAGATGACGCTCCGGAATTTGTGCAAAAAGTGGTTCGCCCTGTTAATGCACAACGCGGATACGACTTACCTGTTTCGGTTTTCGTTGGACGTGAAGACGGTACATGGGAGCACGGAACAGCCACTTACGAGAAGCGTGGTGTTGCAGTTTCGGTTCCGGCTTGGAATCCCGACAACTGCATCCAGTGTAATCAGTGTGCTTATGTTTGTCCGCACGCTACTATCCGCCCGTTCGTACTAGATGAAGAAGAACAAAAAGGTCTTGGAGAAGGTGTGGAACTTCTGAAAACTCAGGGAAAACAATTCGATGGAACAGCCTTCCGTATTCAGGTTGACGTACTTGACTGTCTTGGCTGCGGTAACTGTGTGGACGTTTGTCCCGGCAAGAAAGGTCAAAACGCTCTCAAAATGGTACCCATTGCTACGCAATACGATAACCAGAAGAACTGGGATTATATGGTGAAAAATGTGAGTAGCAAGGCGCATTTGGTTGATACCAAATTAAATGTGAAAAACTCTCAGTTTGCTAAGCCGTTGTTTGAGTTCTCGGGCGCTTGTTCGGGTTGCGGCGAAACACCTTACATCAAACTTATCACGCAATTATACGGAGATAGAATGATGATCGCTAACGCCACCGGATGTTCATCTATTTACGGTGCTTCGGCTCCATCCACTCCATATACCAAGAATGAAGAAGGTAAAGGCCCGTCGTGGGCAAACTCGTTGTTCGAAGACAATGCTGAGTTTGGTTTCGGTTTTGTTATTGCTCACGCAAGTATGCGTAACCGCATAAAAGATTTGATGCAAAAAGCGCGCAAATCGGCCGATTTTTCTGATGAACAGAAAGAATTATTCGGCCAGTGGATTGAAAATAAAGACAACGGTGAAGCTGTGAAAGAAATTTCTGCTCAAGTGTTGGAAACCCTGAAAGGTGCTGAGAACAATATTGCCAAAGAAATTCTTTCTCTCGAAAAATACCTGACTAAAAAATCTATTTGGGTGTTTGGCGGCGACGGTTGGGCATACGATATCGGTTTCGGCGGGCTTGACCATGTATTGGCTATGGGACAAGACATTAATGTTCTGGTACTTGATACTGAAGTATATTCCAATACCGGAGGACAGTCTTCGAAATCTACTCCTGTGGCTGCGGTGGCTAAATTTGCCGCTGCCGGAAAACGCGTTCGCAAGAAAGACCTGGGTATGATTGCAACAACCTACGGTTACGTATATGTAGCTCAGGTGGCTATGGGTGCTAACCAGGCTCATTACTTGCGTGCGTTAAAAGAAGCCGAAGAATATAATGGTCCATCACTTATCATCGCTTATTCGCCTTGTATAAGCCATGGGTTGAGAAGCGGAATGGGCATGGCACAAACCGAACAGAAAAAAGCCGTTGAATGTGGTTACTGGAGTTTGTGGCGTTATAACCCAATGCTGGAAGCTGAAGGCAAAAATCCGTTCACACTTGACAGTAAAGAACCCGATTGGAGCAAATTCAGAGACTTCCTGATGGGCGAAGTGCGTTACACGCAATTGGTGAAATCGTTCCCTCATGAAGCCGATGAACTGTTTGAAGCTGCCAAAGAAAACGCACAATGGCGTTATCGATCATACCAGCGTATGGCCGATGCCGTTTTCTCGTTGCCGCAGGTAGAAACTGTGGAAGCAGAAGGGTAACAATTAAATAACATTGAATATATAAAGCGATACGTCGATTGGTGTATCGCTTTATTATTTTAGGCTGGCTTTGTCAAAGTTAGGTACTTTGACAAAGTTTTTCCAAAATATCGTATCTTTGGCTCAATAATTTCATCAACATGAAACACTTAATCTTACTGGCCCTCATCTTGCTATTTTCATACTCGATATTTGGACAAGATCACGACGATTCTTTGAAAATAGGAGAGCAATTTATCATAGATTCCATCAGAATTAATGATTATTCTGTTTCGGATAATCATCCATGGATTCCTTCAGATATCCGATGGCGATCTTCACTCAATGCCTTTGTCTTTTCTGCCGGATATCAACATATTCGTCCACAGTTTAAGAATTTTTCAGAATTTGCTGCTGATGATCTTTTCGAATTAGATAGAATGAATCATTTTATAGGATTGAAATTAGGAGGATACTACAACAATTACTATTTAGAAGCCGGTTTTTACGGAGGTGGAGCAATAAATGAAGAACCTTATCCCGAAAATTCATTAAATAGGACATCATTTGGATGGAATTTAAACACATCATTTGGTTATGGATTTGCTACGAGAAATTTGAGATTAATTTTTACGCCTTTAGTAGGGTTGCAATACAATCAATTTAAATATTTCTCTAAATTTGGTGAATACCAAAGTAAAATTCCTCTTGTGGATTATTTGAACATGAATAACATTGATTTGTCTTTCCGGCAAATGTCAGGTACAGTGGGAAGTCATATCGACATAAAAATATTCTCATCCTATTATTCACCATACTCATTTACAAGTAGTGGATATTTGGGTATAGGTGCGAGTTATATGTTCAATCTTCACAGAAGGCCTTGGATAAAAACCGCTGGAAATGAAATCACTTCGAATGGACGTATCGATTTGAATAGTTTTTTCTTTCAAATCAATTTTAAAATACTATTTCATGAATAAGGATTGTAGTGTTGCCTCGCGTAAGCGTTTAAATAACAGCAATCAAGCTTAGTTTTTTAGCTATATCCTTTAACGCAAAACTTAATATCTCTTTTTCTTTATCTGATAAAAAATGAGGTTTTCCACTCATCTCAAACTCTTTAATCCTCCGGTTTAGCCAAGTCTTTGATTTGTGGAAATATGTCTCGGATATATGAGATAAGTTTACAAATTTTGAAATCCCCACAAGTTGATCCCGCAATAATAACGCTTCTTTAATGTGATTTAAATCATTTGCAATTTGGTAAAATCCGGAAGCTATGAATCGATTAATTTCTGCAATTTCCTCGGGGGAATTATATTTTTTTCGTAGTTCAGATGCTCTTTTATTGAAAGCAAAACCAGACAACCCTTTCAGTTCTTCTAACTCATTTTCTAAATCTTTCATTACTCGCGGTTTGTATAATGTTTAACGAACTGATAACAAAAAAAACAGAAACTTTGTTTATACGCACCAATTTAGACTTTCCTGCTTATAGACTACCTACGCGGCTTTAAAGGTTTTATATGCTAAACTCCTAAAATACTCAAAAAATCGTATCTTTGCATCACAAATAAAAGTGATATGCAAATCCAAATTATCAACGGTCCCAATCTTAATTTGTTAGGATTGAGAGAACCCGGCGTTTATGGAAACAGTTCTTTCAACGAGTATTTCGAAACCCTGAAAGAAATATTTTTCGATATTGAATTACACTGTTTTCAATCTAACGTTGAAGGGGAAATCATTAATAAAATCCACGAAACCGGGTTCGATTACGATGGAATAATTCTTAATGCAGGTGGATACACCCACACGTCGGTAGCTATTCGGGATGCAATAAAATCGGTAAAAACTCCTGTAGTGGAAGTTCATATTTCGAATGTTCATGCACGTGAAGAATTCCGCCACCAATCAATGATCTCTGCTGTTTGTGCCGGAGTGATTGCGGGATTTGGACTGAACTCTTATCGTTTAGCCGTCGAAGCTATAAAAATGGCAAACAAAACCGCTTGAAAAACGTTTAGACACCAGATAACGGACATTAGATAAACTCATAACTGTTAAAGACGGTGTGTACACCGTCATTCATAACTCACAACTATATATATGATGCTTAAACATACTAAAATTGTAGCCACAATTTCTGACAAACGCTGCGATGTTCCTTTTCTACAGCAATTATTTGCGGAAGGAATGGATGTGGTAAGGTTAAATTCTGCTCACCTCGATGAAGAAGGATTCCTGAAAATTATCAATAATGTTCGTGCAGTATCCAATAGAATTGCCATTCTGGTTGATACGAAAGGGCCCGAGATTAGAACGACTGTGGCTCACGAGCCAATAGAATTAACAATTGGAGATAAATTGAAAGTAATCGGAAATCCTGAAGGAATTTCATCCAAAGAGGCAATTTATGTTTCCTATCGCAATATTGCTCAGGAGATGAAAATTGGTGACGATATATTAATAGACGACGGCGAGATTGATCTGAAAGTTATCGATAGACAACCTGATTACCTACTGTGTAAAGTGCAAAATGATGGAACTGTGGGAAGTCGTAAAAGCGTGAACATACCGGGAGTTCGAATTAATTTGCCGACAATAACAGATCGTGATCGCAAATTTATTGCGCTGGCCGATAAGCACAAAGTTGATTTCATCGCGCACTCTTTCGTGCGAAGTCAGGAAGACGTCATGGAAGTTCAGGCGATTTTAGATGAGTTGAAAAGTCCGATAAAAATTATTGCAAAAATTGAGAATCAGGAAGGAGTAGATAGAGCCGACGAAATTCTCAATCACGCATACGGAATAATGGTGGCCCGTGGTGATCTGGGCATTGAAGTTGCGCAGGAAAAAATTCCTGCTATTCAACGTACGCTTATCCGGAAAGCCATCCGACATAAAAAACCTGTTATTGTAGCTACACAAATGCTGCACTCGATGATTGATCATCCTCGCCCCACCAGAGCAGAAATTACAGATATTGCCAATGCCATTTACTATCGTACCGATGCCATTATGCTTAGCGGTGAAACCGCTTATGGAAAATATCCGGTTGAAGCTGTACGGACGATGACCAAAGTGGCTTATGAAACCGAAAAGACCAAACTTGCCGAAAACGATATTCGTGTTCCTTATGCTTTTGATGACAACGAGGTTACCTCGTTTCTTGCCAAGCAAGCTGTGAAAACGGCATCGCGGCTGAACACGGAAGCGATTTTTACGGATAGCCATACCGGGCGTACAGCACGAGTGCTTGCTGCTTTCAGGGGAAAGAAACCGGTGTTTGCCATGGCGACAACTGATCGCCTTGCGCGTGAGTTGGCACTTTCTTATGGAGTCTGGGCTGAACATTTACCGGGACGCGGCATCGATAATACAAAAGAAAGTCGTCGGGCCTACTACGTTGCCGCCATTCAGAAAATGCTTGAACACAAAATGATAGATATGAAAGATCGCGTAGCTTATTTGGGAGGAAGTTTCGGTGAAACCGGTGGGACTACATATCTTGATATCAGCGAAGTATGGAAGATTTTGGAAGCAAAAGAAAAGTATAATTTGCCGGATTATACGACTTAAAATGAAATGAACAATAAACTGGAAGAATATATTTTATCGCACATTGATGCCGAACCGGAATTATTGAAGAAAATCGATCGTGAGGCACATGTTAAATTGCTTCAAACAAGCATGATTTCCGGTCACTTGCAGGGTAGATTTTTAAAGATGCTTACGCAAATGATTCGACCACATCGTGTGTTGGAGATTGGAACATTTGTTGGATACTCCGCCTTGTGCTTTGCCGAAGGATTGGATGAAAAAAGCGAAGTGCACACAATAGAAATTGATGATGAACTGGAAGATTATATTCGTTCCAACTTTGCTCAATCCGATATCGGAGACAAAATAAAACTTCATATCGGAGATGCTCTGCAAATAATTCCTGGATATGAAGATGAAAGCTTCGATCTTGCCTTTATCGATGCCGATAAGGAGTTGTATTGGGCATATTTTGAAGCCACGCTTCCTAAAATCAGAAAAGGTGGCTATATCCTTGTCGATAATACGCTTTGGTACGGAAAAGTAATTGAAAAAGTTGAAAGCAACGACTGGGCAACAAAGGCAATTGTGGATTTTAATAAAAAACTGGCTAAAGATGATAGGGTAGAGAAGGTTATTCTTCCGATAAGAGATGGAGTGACGATGATAAGAAAAAAATGACACTCAAATTCTCCGGTTGTCGGATTCATTCCTTTGAAATTGGCTTTAATGAAGTCAGGAAATCTCTTCACAGATACATAAATCAATCTTTTTCAATCCTATCGATCTTAATCAATCTGAATTTATGATGGAATCAAACAGACAACAAAAAGTAAACCGACTTATTCAAAAGGAGCTCAGCGAAATATTTCTATTGGAAACAAAGAAGATGGCGGGCGTACTCATATCGGTCACAAATGTTCGCACATCACCCGATTTAGGACTGGCACATGCTCATCTGAGTATTTTTCCTTCTGAAAAAGGTAAAGAACTGATACAAAATATCAACGATAACGTAAAATCGGTACGTTATGAGTTAGGAAAGAGAGTGGGAAAACAATTACGTGTTGTTCCCGAACTGAATTTTCATTTAGACGACTCGCTCGATTATATCGAAAATATAGATAAATTGTTGAATGACCAATAATGTAGAGATGGTGCGTGCACCGTCTCTCTTCAAAATTCATAACTCACTTGAACTTATCCTATTTCATAGCCCGCCGGTATCTTTTCTCCAAGAAGTCGCACAACGCTATTAATGTGATTTCTCTTATATCTGTTTGTGGTATAGCAATTGCCACTATGGCGATGGTGTGTGTGTTATCGGTTTTTAACGGTTTTGTCGGAATTGTGGAAGGGATGTTTAACTCGTTCGACCCCGATTTGAAAATTACTCCCAAAACCGGAAAAGTATTCGATTATCACACTCCTGAATTTGACAAAGCATTGAAGATTGAAGGTATTCAGATGATATCGGAATCGTTGGAAGAAAACGCGTTGTATAAATTCGACGACCGTCAGGTTCCGGTTCTGGTAAAAGGCGTATCGGAAGAATTTAAGCTGATGACTGACATGGATAAGCTTATCGTTGACGGCCGGTTTCGACTTTCCGAAGATGTTGTCAACTATACTACACTGGGTTATGGTTTGGCCATGACGTTGGGTGCTCGTGCCGGATTTGTGAACGCAATAGAAATATATGCACCGCGTCGTGATGTGAATGTAAATCTCGCCAATCCATCGGCTGCGTTTACTCGTAAAGACATAATGATTGGTGGTGTTTTCAGTCTTAATCAGCCCGATGTTGATGATCAAATGGCCATTATTCCAATCAGTTTAGCGAGGGAACTTTTCAGATACGATAATGAAGTTTCATCACTCGATATAAAACTTCAGCCGGGTACTTCGGTGAAGAAATTGAAATCAGAGATTGAAAAAAATTTAGGTAGTGAATTTACTGTAGAAAATCGTTTTGAGCAGCAAATTGAATCTTATAGAATGCTCCAGATCGAAAAATGGGTGACATTTCTTATCCTTGCCTTTATTCTTTTAATCGCTGTATTCAATGTGGTTGGCTCGCTTTCGATGCTGATAGTTGAAAAAACCGTTGATATTAAAAGTTTAAAAAACATGGGTGCGAGCAACAACCTTATTTCTCGTATTTTCCTTTATGAGGGCTGGCTTATAGCTTTTTTCGGGATTATTTCGGGAATTATCATCGGGTTGACACTGTGTTTGTTGCAACAACATTTTGGTTTGCTTCGCCTGAGCAACGTACCCGGTGCATACGTTGTAGATGCGTATCCGGTAATTGTCCGTTTTTGGGATATTGTGACTGTTTTTTTTGTGGTTAGCATTATCTCATTAGTTACAGTGTTTTACCCCATCAATAATTTAAAGAAAAAATTAAATACTATATGAAAATTGCAGTTGTAGGAACAGGTTATGTAGGACTAGTTTCGGGTGCATGTTTCGCCGAAATGGGTGTTGATGTAACATGTGTTGACATTGACGAACAAAAGATCGAAAGTCTGAAACAGGGAATTATTCCCATTTATGAACCCGGGTTAAAAAATATTGTAGTCAGAAACTACGATGCCCAACGTTTGCATTTTACCACCGATTTACAAACGATATTGAACGAAATGGATATCGTTTTTATTGCAGTTGGAACTCCTTCTGACGAAGAAGGAAATGCTGAGATGAAATACGTTTGGACAGTTGCCGACACAATTGCCGAAAATATTACCAAGCCTTTACTGATTGTTACGAAAAGTACAGTTCCTGTGGGGACGTCGCATCAGATAAAGGAGCGAGTGCAAAAAAAATTAGAAGAACGTGGTTTGCATTACCTCGATTTTGATGTGGCATCGAATCCCGAGTTTCTTAAAGAAGGAGCTGCGGTGGACGATTTTATGAGTCCGGACCGTGTGGTAGTTGGCGTTGAAACCGAACGCGCTAAAGAATTGATGACCCGCCTTTATCGTCCATTCTTGCTAAACAATTTCCGCGTAATTTTCATGGATATTCTTTCGTCAGAAATGACTAAATACGCATCAAACGCTATGCTGGCAACACGTATCAGCTTTATGAATGATGTTGCTAACCTGTGCGAATTGGTAGGAGCAGACGTAAATATGGTTCGTCGTGGAATTGGGAGCGACACACGCATTGGACGGAGTTTTCTCTATCCGGGTTGCGGTTACGGCGGAAGCTGTTTTCCGAAAGATGTAAAAGCTATTATAAAAGTAGCCGAAAATGTAGGTTACGAAATGAAAGTGCTTAAGGCAGTGGAAAGCGTAAACGAAAACCAAAAAAAAGTTCTTTTCTATAAATTCAACGAATTTTTCAAGGGCGAAATCGAAGGGAAAACGGTTGCTGTTTGGGGGTTGTCTTTCAAGCCAGAAACTGATGATGTACGCGATGCACCTGCGTTGCAGCTTATCAACAGCTTGCTTGAATCGGGTGTAAACGTGCGCGGTTATGATCCTGCTGCGATGGAAGAAGCCAGAAAAAAATTAAACGATAAGATATACTACGCTAAAGATATTTATGATGCTGCAAACAATGCTGATGCGCTTATCATTCCTACGGAATGGAAGGAATTTCGTCTTCCCAACTGGGAAATCCTTAGAAAAATTATGCGTACGCATTTGGTTATCGACGGACGAAATATTTATAACAAGGAAGAACTTAATAATTTTGGCTTCGAACATCGGGGGATAGGATTATAAGAACCACATAACCGATTACTCAAATTTTTAAATCGGATAAATAAACTCCACGACACGCCATGACATGGGGTGAAGAGGAGTTTTAATTTTACACAAAAATGAATTTAATAAAAGCACTCAACTGGCGTTATGCTACCAAGCGGATGACGGGAGAAAAAATTCCCGAAAGCGACCTGAGCAACATTCTGGAAGCTATCCGATTAACGCCCACAGCATACGGCTTACAGCCTTTTAAAGTGATAGTAACTGAAAATAAGGATTTACTTAACGAGATTTTCGAGAAATCTTGTCCGCAAATTGTAATTAATCAATGTTCGCATCTATTAATTTTTAAAGCAAGAAAAAAACTGAACACGGAATACGTAGAAGGGTATTTAAAGGAGATGCGGCGCATGAGAAAATCCACCGATGCGGATATAGAACGTTATCGCACAAAAATTCACAAAGTAATTGAAGACCCGCAGATAAATAAATTCAGCTGGATGATCCGGCAGACGTATATCGCACTGGGATATGCTACTATTGCCGCTGCAGAATTAGGAATTGATTCTACTCCTATCGAAGGATTTAATGCACAGGCATTAAATGAAATACTCAAACTCGATACCGATAGAGAAGAGGCTGTTGTGATGCAGACTCTGGGTTATCGGGATGAGAAAGAAGATAAATTGATTAAATTACCCAAAATCCGTAAACCGATAAACTCGTTGGTGGAAAGGATATAAGATATGAATAAACAATCCAAAAAATATCACATTGTCTTTGGGCGAATGGCTAAAGCAACGTTGGTCGAAAGCAAACAATTTGATTTTGATGAAGTTGAGTTAGTCTGTTTGGAAGACTATTTGAGCTTTGCTCCACTTTGCGACTTATATTCAGTTGCCGATACAGAAAAGCGAAAAATATGGATTTCTGAAACTGTGGAGTCTTCTTCGGTTTACAATAGGATTTTAGATGCGGTGGATAAGGATATCGAAACCATAAAAAAACTCATCAGTAATTTCGCAAAAATAGAAGAAATATATTTGTGGACAGGTTTTGATGTATCTGAAATCGTGGGTACAGCAAGGCTACTTTATTATTTGCCGTCGCTTGATAAGAAAATTTTCATAACCGATTATCCTAACATTCCTCTTAAAAACATTCACGGAAATATTATTTATCCTCCAACTTTATATACAACAGCTTCTGAGCAAATCGAAGAAGTGGTGAAACACTTCAGATTATTGAGTAAGGATGAATTGAAATTGCGATGCGAGAGTTGGGCGTCTGTTTTATCGGAGAACTCCATAATCAGGGTATTGCATGAAAACGGTACGGTTTCAAGTGAAAATGAAACATATTTCGATTCACATTTGTTATCCAATTGCCGGACTGAATTTCAGTCTGCTGCAAGAGTTATAGGGAAAACATTGTGCGATATAGAGTTTGGTGTTGGTGATAGCTATCTCAATTGGCGCTTGAAACAATTAATCGCAATGAAAAAACTTGAAGTTCGTGGGAAGCTGGAAGAAATAAGACATTATGAGGTGAGGTTATTGAACAATAGCCAATTATTCAATACCTCCTATCCCGCATCGTATTAGAGCTAACACTCGAAACAGTTCTTGAAGAACTTCTTTTTGTTTTGCGACTTTGCGTAGTAGGTTGAACATATGCTGAATCGGTATTTTCTTTCCACAATCTGTCTTCAAAATCTTTGAGTTGTTGTTCAATTTTTTCCTGTTCCGCTTTCATCTCTTCAGGCGAAGACGTGTATTGCGAAATAGCCAGATTACGCAGGTTGCTGGTTTTATAAATTTCGCCGTCATAATTATTTTTCCGGAAGAAATCGTCGATTGTTCCCGTCATTGTGTTGTTCAGGCTCGATGTCATAATCGGCATTCGTAACGCATAAGGACGAAGTTCATCATAAGGAATCCAAAAAAGAGGATAACGAACAGTAGTGGCTTCAAAATCGCCCTGACGGTGGATAATAGGACAAACAGCCACGGTTTTTACACCGTAATTAGATGTCCCGGTTTCAAAATAATAGGCTTCTTTCAGGTAATAGCCTTGCACTTCGTGGCTGGGAATATCTACGTCGTTGATGACGATGTTGCCGCTTTGTGTTTCGTAGAAAATGCCAAATCTATCAAGAAATTCCTTGAAATCAATTTTATACTCATCTGTAAAAACTTCTCTCCCGTCCAGGTATTCGTAAGCCGTGATTTTATTTTCGGAAAGCAGTTTGAAAATCAACGTGAAAAGATTCATTCTTCCTTGTTCGGGCATTTCGGGATAATAAAGCGGTGCATTGCCCTCTTTCGATAAATCGAGGTAGCGATATATTTCGCGCAACCATTTCGCATCCGAAATATCTGTTGCATCGCTGCCCCGATTCATTTGTAATGCACGAACATTGGAACCGATGGATGTGGAGATAGATTCTCGTTGTCGGGTTTGTTCAATTCTTTCTCTGGCTGTTTCTTGTGCAAACACAAAAAGAGTTCCGCTCAGAAGGAATATAAATGTTAGTATAGTTACTTTTTTCATTGTGGTTATGTTTGCTTTTATACGTTTCACGTTTTCGCCTTTTCGCCAAGTAGCCTCATCTCCAAGCCTAATTTATTCTTACCTCAATCACTGCAATTTCTCTTTCCATTCCGTCTGGACCGATGGCTTTTACACCCGAAATATAGAAGTATTTTCCGCGTTGAAGCCTTCTTATTTGTTCTTTTTGTCGTTCCGAAAACTGACTCCCGTCGGATATTTCGGGGATAGCATTGCCCATTGAGTCGAAAAAGATGGTACGGAAACTCGTTACCCGGAACGGAATGTTCAAAACTCCGTCATCGATGGCCGCTTTAATTCCCGGTGTGTTTACCAGCACAGCTTTTGCCAGTGCACCTCCTTTAAACATCGATGGATTTCCGTTGACATCGGTATATTCAATGTAGGGCGTGGGGTCGGGTAGGGGGCGGACGCGAAAACTTTTAGCTGCCAGTTGCCGGGTTTGTGTACCAGTTCGTGCCGATATCGAGATAGTGGCATCCTGGCCTACTGCAGACGGTTTTGCCACCCACAGATTCCCTTTTCGCGAAAGAGAACCATTGGTCATGGTAGCGGAAACATCCTGTGGCGTAATTCCCGGAACCGAAATGCTGATTTCGTTATCGATTCCGGCGTAAAGTACATTCATCAACGTTGGTGCAATGGTAGCCATGGGTTCAATAACCGTGTAACTATCCGAAAAATTGCGACGCATCACACTGCCATCACCGCTCGTTATTTCTATATAACCTTCCACAGGAAACGTTCCCATGCCGGCACTCCCTGCTGAAAAGATCCCTTTCACAGAGGAATCGAGTGATTTTCCGTTCACAAATATATTGGGTGTTTGTGTGGAGTCTTCCGCCGAAAGAACGATGCGTGCATTATACGTGCCACCCTGAATAATAACTTTGGATTCGGGAATGACATATGCATTTATCTGGTTTACCCTGAAATCGCTTACATCAATGCTGTTAAGCAAGCTGTTCAACGCTTCACCTTCAGATGAACGGACATCATTCTGTATCTTGGTGAGAATGGTAACAGCCGCCGAAACTGGCATATTTTCGAAGAGCGATTCTTCCCAGTTTTTATTGGAATCGCTTCTTTTGGAGGGAGTTGTACTGAGATTATTTTCAATAACTTCACGGCGATTGGGATCGTGAATAAGTTGCGTTACGGTTTGACGGTAATCGTCGATGGTTGTACGCAATTTGTTTCCGTGCTTGTTAGAAGACGAAAGCATAACAAAGGATGCTGCATCTAAATTATCTTTGTTTTTGATGTTGCTAACATCACCTTTCCTACCATCCGACTCTTTTACCATTCTAATTTTCAGGTCTTCAATATAACTCACCAGCGAATCGCTCATCTGTTTCACCTGCACACCTTTATCATACCACTCACCGGCTTTTTCTCGATTTTGTAAGTTATATCTCTCAAGTTCACCCATAATCAACTGATTCCTCGTGTGCATGTTGTTCGATGACCTGTTAAGACTATCGCCAACAATATCGAAGCCGTTAAGCACCTCAGCCGATACATTAAGCGCCAGCATAGCGATAAATACCAAATACATTAGGTTTATCATCTTCTGACGTGGGGAGTTAGGATTGATGTTTATCATTTTGCTGCTCCTTAGTTCCCTTTAGGGGGTTGGGGGTTCATTGCGTTTATCATTCGTGCATAAATCTCATTGAGTTCGCGCAACTGATCTGCCATTTTATCGGTTTCCTCTCTAATAACTGTACCGTCAGGAATAATGTCACTGTACATTGTTTTTAAGCGGTTTAACCCGTTATTAATCTGTGCTATAGTGTCTATTTGTCCGCTGATGCTTTTGAGTTGAATTTCGTAAATGGTATTTAGTCCCGAAAGATTCCGATTGAGATTTTCCATTTGCTTGCCATATTCATCAGCATGCGACGATAAGTTTTGTGGTGTATCGATTTCGGAAATGGGTGAAGAAATGCTTGTTGAAGATGCTCTTCTAACTGAATTCCCTAAGATATGAGGTTGATTAGTGCTGTGAGAAAAACCAGTACCATCTTCAGGATTATCGGTTTCGAAAACAGGGAAATTCTGCTCCCAATTGTAGCCCTTGGCCGGACGATCAAGGCCGAACAGAATAAAAACTACACATTCAATAGCCATCCCGGTTCCAAATATAATATTTCCCCAAATACCCCAAATATGCAGCACTTTTATCAGGGCTCCAAAAATAACGATGGCGGCACCAAAACTGTATGCATATTGCAAAAACCGCTGTCCATCATCGGTTCGGAGTAAATTCTCTATTTTTCTGATTACTCTGTTCATTGTACGTTTTTTATTTAACCCTTTCGGGGCTGCGTTTGTATTTTGTTTATTTCAAGCTCACCTTCCCGTTCCCAATTGCGTTCTCACACATCGGAACCCGATATATGATCGTCCACGGTTTTGATGTTCCGAGTCGCGCATATCAGACCGGATGAAGGTGAAGATATCTTTCCACGAACCGCCTTTCACAACTTTTCTTTTTAGTGCATATGGATCTTCAACGGCTGCATTGTACCGGTATTCAGGATTCATGTCGCTCATCATCTGGTTTCCTGATTCTGTGTACGCCGTTGATGTCCATTCCGCAACGTTTCCGGCCATGTCGAATAATCCAAAACTGTTTGGTTGGTAGCTCTTTGTTTTAGCAGGTATTAGATTTCGGTCAGCAGCATAAGCACCTTCTCCAGGTTTGAAGTTTGCCAGATAGCAGTCGTCATCGGCCTGTGCAGAATTTGATTCCCACGGGTATTTATTCTCTGTCCTCCCGCTTCGGGCAGCCATTTCCCATTCCGCTTCGGTTGGCAAGCGATATTTTTCAACCTTCACACTCCGGCCCTGTAATCCCCTGCGAAGAAACATGGTACGCCATTCGCAGAATGCGGTGGCTGCCTCCCATGAAACACCAACTACAGGATGATGAGCATAGCCGGGATGAGAAAAATAGTTGCGCATATACGGTTCGTTGTTCGCGTTACTGAAATCGTTTACCCAACAGGTAGTATCGGGATAGACGTTGACGATCTTTGTATGGACGAAATCGTATAAACTGCTTAACGGACGTGTAATAGTTTCGTTCACAATACGTCCCTGTTCATCGATATATGCTGTATCTTTCGATATCATTATTACTTCATTAGGGTTGACGGCGATATCGGTATTCAACGTTCTTTCCTGCGGATTGAGGCGGTGTTGGCGTTTCGCTGCTTCCGCAGCATCAAACCATTCGTATCTAAAATTCATCTGACGGGCATCCAGCATCTTCTTCTTGGTTATCGGATGGGTAACGTAGACGCTGTTTATTGCAGCTTCTTCTTCCTCGGTATTTCTTGTCCAGGGAATGGGGATGCTCCAGTCGAGGTGCGGCTCAACCGGGTCACCGTAAATGTTTTCGGTAATTTTATAAAAATCATCACCTGCGTAAGCCGGATCAGCCAATCGTTCACGAATGATGGAATCGCGCACCCAATTAACAAATTGCTTGTATTGCGAGTTGGTGATTTCAGCTTCATCCATCCAAAAATTATCTACCGATACACCCCGTGTAGGAATAGTCATTCCCCAAAGTGAATCGATTTCTCCAGGCCCCATTTGGTAAGATCCGCGTGTGACGAGTACCATATTGTAAGGTGTAGGTTCATTCCAGACCTTTCCAACGGGAACACCCGTTAGTTCACCTCCCACACTGCTTCCGATACCACGACGACCGCAAGAAAATACGGCGGTTAAAAGTAAAAAGAAGAAAAATATTTTTTTCATTTTAAAATGTAATGTTGACATTTTACAGTCTCTAAGTCCCATTTAGGAAATTCAGGGGTTTTAAAGAAGTCTGATACTTTTATGCGGCATCGGTTTTCTTTTAAACAAGTCTATTGGAAACCTGTACCTGATACTCACTTCGTGACTTCCGCCACTCTCTTTTCCTATACCCGATCTGTACAAATCATAAGCATATCCTATTTCGATTTCCTGAACAATTACTCCTGCAAAAAAAGAATATCCTTCTTTGCCATTCCACGATGCTCCAGCAGAATATTTTTTATTGTAAACCCCTCGTAGAACGGTCTGCAGACGTGTGTCTGAGAAATTGGTTTGCATAAATAATGCCGGTTGTATTTCTAACGGATAAAACAGTGTAATATTGCATCCGGACATAAAATTATACGATATCGGAATTTTTGAGAAAGTGGAATCATTTATCGCATTGCCGAAATCCGATAAAGTATTCATCGTGAAAAACGTTGGTTGATTTATATGCATCGCAGCAACTCCTATATGGAAATTCTTTGATGTCCACGAAATTCCTGCGTTGATATCGATTGTTTTTTTGTCGGTAGGATTGGTCTTGATGGTTTTGCGGTTATTTTGAGTAGAATCAATAGCCAGACGAACAGATCCTGCATCGAAGTTAAGTTCGTTCATCCCGACCTGAATACCAATATTAAGTACTCCTCTTCCAACTTTTTGTTTGGAAGTGTATTGGATAGCAAAAAGAGAATTTCGCTCATTTCTGATTGAGTTCGAATAGGTTTGAATGCCAACTCCGTGTTTCATCCCCAAGAACTCGATCGGCATATCGGCAGATAGGAAAATATGTTTAGGGGCATTAGTTACTTCTGCCCACTGATATTTGTAAACTCCAGAAATTTGAACTTTATCAGTCTCTCCGGCAAACGAAGGATTGTAATAACTTTTTGCCGTCCAGAACTGACTGAACGGAGCTTCCCATTGCGCCTGCGTTTGCATCGCTAAGAACAACAAAACTATCAGAAAAAGAATTCGCCGCTTTCCCATTGAAAATATAACGGAAAAACGGCGAAAAAATTGTAGTATTTGTTGGTTACTTCACTCCACTTTCGCTGAATAATTTATCGATTTCTTCCTTTTGTGAAGGACGTGGAGCATTTGCAACAACAATTTTTCCTTCCGGATCGATAAAGATAAATCGTGGGATGGAGTTTACGCCATAATCTTTTGCAAACGAAGAATTCCAATCGGCTTCGGCAAAAAGCTGCATCCAGTTCGTTTCTTTGTCCTTGATCATTTGCCGCCAGGTTTCTTTGTCTTTTTGTTCATCGATGGAAATACTGACGAAAGTAATATTTTTATCTTTGTATTTTTCAACTAGTTCCTTGAAAGCAGGAATTTCGTTAAGACATGGGCCGCACCAAGTTGCCCACACATCTATATAGGCGAACCTCCCCTTTAAATCGGACATGGACGTTGTACCGCCGTTGTAGTTCTCGTAATTCACAAAAATCGGTGAATCAGCACCTTTTTTCAATGCCCGAAGACCTTCCATCCTTTTAGTGAGTTCGTTCTTAAAATCCTCATCTGATGTAGATTCCATAATCGATTTGTATAGCGCTTCGTTATCGGCATCACCCGAACTGATGATGTAGGCGGTTTCTTTGGCAATCCCTTCGCGAATGGCTCCAGCAGGCATTTCGTTTAATCCGTCGCTCATCGACCTGGCGAATGAAACGGTATTTGCGGAATTTTGAGCTTTAGTGATTATTTTAGCGAAAAAGATGTTTTGAACAAAATCACGATAACTCTTGTCCTTTCTATACTCTTCCTCATCGTTAAGGGAAATACCTTCGTAAGGATCGGGAAAATTATCCGAAACCTTGAAACTGTTGTCTTTGATTATAAGTCCGTGCGATCTTTCGTAGCTTGCCAGCATATTCGCTTTACCATATTGTAGATTTTTCCTTTCCATTTCTACAAACTTTTCAGGCAGTCCTTTTAGTTTTTTCTCCAAGCCAGCATAAAGTGTCGAAGTTTTTTCAATAAATTGTTTTTCATCCAATCCGTATAAATCCTGGTAGTTTCCCGTAACTTGATCGTTTTCCAGAAATTTTTGTGCCAGATAATTATTTGCTTCAGCTCCTTTTCCTTCAAAGACGATTGTTTCGTCAAACTGTTTTGTATCTATAGACAGACTTAAGTTGTATCCGTTCTCCAAATAGAGAGTGGTACTTTCTTTCCCGTCATTGATCGTGAAGAAACCGTTTGCGTTAAAAATAGTATCGTGGAATGTACCGTCTTCTTTTACTGTAATTTCCCTTGCTACGTTGCCGGAATCGTCGATGATGTGTAGTTTCTGACTATTGGGTTCAGTGATTTTTCCGGATAACAGGGCAAAGTTGGATCCTGTTTGTGCACAGCCGATCAACAAAGCTGCAATGAATGAAAGGAGAAGTACTTTTTTCATTTTGTTAATAGTTAAGTGATACATCAGAAGTAGTATAGAATATTGTGTTAGCCTATAATTTTCCCGCCTTTACCCGCATCATACTCAAGGATTTCAAAATAAACTTTGGCAAAGGCTTTTCGGGATTGCGATTTTTTAGATTAAGTGCCAGACCGAGCTTTTTCATAATCGGTACTTTGTGCGTTTCCACAAATTCAATCAACGTGCCATCCGGGTCTTCGATATAAGCAAATTGTCCCGCCGCGTCGCCCATATCAAACGAACTGCCTTCCTTGAAGCTTTGCGTGGTGTCCACTGTAAACGGATGTCCTTTTTCAGCACAGAATTTTCCCAATTCTCCCATTCCTCGAATATCGAAACAAACCTGAATAAATCCCGGGTCGCCCCAAAAACGACCTTCATACAATTTGCGTGGCTTGCGTTCCAAAGCCTGTACCAACTCGATATACGACGGGCCGAAAAGTTCGCTGAAAGCACCTTTGCGCGGTTTGGAATGGGTGAGTAGTCGGCGACGGAATTTCTGATTTCCGGAAGGAAGTCCTTCTAAATCGGCAAACGTGCCGGTTTCGTCGGCTATAATCGTGTCATAGCCGAGGATGTCTTTGTAAACGATCATCGCTTTTTCAATGTCTGTAACGCCGATGCTAACGCCCACGGCACCACCGGTCAGACGACCTTCGTTTTTGAAAACATAATCGTCGTGAACAATCTGAAATAGATTTCCGTACGGGTCTTTCACGTAGAAAGTCTGTTTCCCATCCAGATTTCGGCTTAATTTCGTTATAATATTTACTTTTGGATTTCGAGAAAATTCGTCGAATGTCTTTGCTACATCCTTGCTTTTTATTTTGCAAATCAGCACTCCTGTATCGCCCAAATTCAGTTCAAAATCGAGCTTTTTCGGTTTCCGTTCGGCGTACTGCCACACTTCAAAACCGCCGCCGCCCTGCATATTCACGGCAATGCATGCGTGTCTTCGCTGCGGAACACCGCCCGTATAAGGCAGCATCAGTTCCGCCACTTTGTTGTCCTCCAAAATGCGGATGTCCATATTAAACACATCGATGTAGTATTTCCAGGCTTCGTATAGATTTTCAACACCAATGCCGACTTGTTGAATACCGCTTATAATGTAATTTTGTTTCATACTTTTTAATTTCTTGGCTTGAAAACCAAAATTTCGATTTCTATTGCAACTCAATACTCAGAACTAACTTACGTGGCTTTTATTTTCCTCACCATCTTTCTCGCTAATCCCGGAAAAAACCGCTTAATATAGACCATCAGTAATTCTTTTCCACCGACAAGAACTTCAGGTTTCTGAGTGCGGATAGCTCTTATAATTTTTTCTGCTGCTTTTTCTGCCGAAATGCCGTCCGCTTGTCCATCATCCATCTTGGCGTGTTTTGTACCATCGGCTTCAAGAGCGTTGTAAGAGATGTTAGTTTTTACACGTCCCGGACAGATCATTACTACGCGGATGTTTTGGTCGTAATACTCCGCATTAATTGTTTCGAAAAAACCATAAAGTGCAAATTTTGATGAAGCATAGGCTGAACGTAATGGGAAGCCAAATCTTCCTGAAATGCTGGTGGTTACGGCGATAGTGCCACCACCGTTTTCAATCATTTTCGGAAGTAATTGTTTGGTGATTTTTACAGGGGCGAAAAAATTCACGTCCATTATCTTTTTATCTACTGAAAAATCGGTTTCAACCGCTTTCCCACGTTGACTGATTCCTGCATTGTGGAATATCATATCAATTTTTCCGAAAAAAGACAAAGCTTTGTCAGTCAATGTATCCAAACGGTCGATTTCAGAAAGATCGAAAGGTAAGATTTCGCATTTTGCTCCCAATTCGATACACTTTTGCTGCACTTTCTTCAGTTGTTCTTCACGGGTGGCTGTCAAAATAAGGTTTGCACTTTCGGCGGCGAATAAATATGAACATGCTTCGCCGATACCCGACGAAGCACCTGTAATCCAAATGGTTTTGTTTTTAATTGATTGCATTTATTTTAAAGCCACGAGTCAAGATTAATAGACTATTAGATTGTTGGACTATTGCAAATGCCGATGGTACACTAATCATTCAGTACGTCCCTCCAAAGCTGGTCGCGATAATCGTCAATTTCATGTGGTTCACAATCATCAACATGATTAACTTCGCGAGTTGTATAGATCATCTGTTCCAAAAAATAGGGAGCACGGTTTGGGCCTTCGCCTGTATTTACCATTACGGTTTCACCGTTTTTGATAAGCCCTTTTCTCAAGGCCACGAAGAGTCCCGATAAACATACCGCCGAAGCAGGACCGGGAACCACTTTCTGTTCGTAAGCGGTAAGCTTCCCTACGGGAATTAACTTCTTTTCGCGTACACGAATAAAAGTTCCATTGGATTCTTTCACTAACTTGGCTAAAATAGGATACGTTGCCGGATTTCCGGTTGCCAGCGTGGGAACAATAGTTCTTGGATTATTGATAATTGGATAATCTTTTTCAAATCCATCGGGAAAGGCAGTGGCCTCAGCTTTTTCCCATGCTCTCACCATTGGGTCACAGCCATCGGTTTGTACCAATACAAAACGTGGATTTTTCAATTCGGGGAATACTCCTTTCAGTTCTCGGATTCCTTTGTCAACAGCGATTGGGCCGGTTCCACCACTCACAGCCTGAATGTAAACATCCGGTAATTTCCCGATCTGGCGCAACCACTCGAATACCATGGTTTTTTTTGCTTCCACACGAATGGGATCGATGTTGCCGGTTGACATCGGTATATGATGCAATTTGGCATAAGCGGCAGCAATTTCTTTTGCTTTAGCGTAATCTCCCATTACTTTAAAAACCTGCTGTCCGTATGAACTGATGGTTGCTTCCGAAGTTTTTATTACATCTTCGGGCATGAAAACCGAACAATTTACGTTGGCCATGGATAAGTATTTCGCATAGGCTGTTGCCGAATTGCCGGTTGATGCTATACAGTATTGTTTGATGTTTATTTCTTTGAATATGCTCGACGCAAGCGACGCGGCAATATCTTTAAATGTTCCGGTACCTCCGTTAAGATCGTTCCTGCAAACATGCACTTCTATATCGAGTCCGAAATTATCTTTTGCGAATTTTTCCAAAAATCCCCATCGCTCCACGGGAATAGCACCTTCTTTCCTTGATATGATATGCCTGCGACGTAGTAACGGCAGGAATGGAAAGTAGTGCCAGAAACTATCCGGAGAGCTTTTTAGTAAACGAAGCAGTCTTTTGTAACGCCTGTTGTACCAAACCTCGGAGCGTTTACTGCCACATTTTGGACATTTCTGATCCTGATCGAACCAGGTCCAAAAATCGGGTGTGATGTGTCCGCACTCAGTACATTTCAGATAATACTTTTTCTGGATTTTTATTCGTAGTGTCATTTGATAGTATTTATGTGGAGACGGTTCGTGCAAAGAGACGGTGCACGCACCGTCTCTTCAGTTTATTGCAAAGCCATTTGTTTAACTTCGTCACCTTTGTATTTTCCGGCTTCGAGATTAACTTTTATTTTTTTGAAAACTTCGATGGTTTCATTTACTTCCTTCATCGTGTGCGATGCCGTTGGAATAAGGCGGAGCATTAAAACATCTTTTGGAACAACCGGATAAACCACGATTGAGCAGAAAACATTGTGGTTCTCACGCAAGTCAATCACGATATTTGTTCCTTCAGGCACTGAACCGCTGAAATATACCGGTGTTACCGGCGACTGAGTGTTGCCAATACTAAAGCCTTCGGCTACAAGACCGTCTTGTAACGCTTTTGCTATTTTCCAAAGATTTTCTTTTATTTCGGGTTGTCCCTGCAGGATATCCAATCGTTTGAGAGCACCTATAACCATTGGCATTGGGAGTGATTTAGCAAAGATCTGTGATCGCATGTTGTATTTCAGCGAATCAACGATAGCTTTATCCGATGCCACAAAAGCGCCTATTCCTGCCATCGATTTTGCAAACGTTGCAAAATAAATATCCACTTCATCCATCAAGCCGAAATGTTCGCTGGCTCCGGCTCCGGTTTCTCCCATTGTCCCGAATCCGTGAGCGTCATCAATCATCAAACGGAAATTATATTTTTTCTTCAATTCAACAATTCCGGGAATATTTCCCAAATCGCCTGACATTCCGAAAACACCTTCGGTAATAACCAAAATACCACCGTTATTTTCTTCGGCATTTTTGGTAGCAAACCTTAGCATTTTTTCGCAGCGTTCTATGTCGTTGTGAGGGAAAACAAAACTTTTTCCGCCTTTGGATTTATGCAGAAAAATCCCGTCCATAATACAGGCATGCGACTCAGAGTCATAAACGATTACATCGTTGCGTGTACACAGTGAATCGATGATTGAAACCATTCCCTGATAACCGTAATTGAGCAAGTATGCAGCTTCTTTCCTCTCGAATTTTGCGAGCCGCTCTTCCAGTTCTTTGTGATATTTTGTCTGGCCTGACATCATTCGGGCGCCCATAGGATATGCCATACCCCATTGTGCAGCAGCTTCGGCATCCGCTTTTCGTACTTCGGGATGATTGGCAAGCCCGAGATAATTATTTAAACTCCAAGTAATTACTTCACGTCCGTGAAATCTCATTCTTGGTCCTATTTCACCTTCCAATTGTGGGAACATAAAATAGCCTTCCGCTTTTTTGCGATACTGCTCCAGCGGACCTTCCATGCCTTTAAGCCGGTCAAAAATATCTAACATAAGATTTTAAATGTGTGATTGTTATTGTTTTCTGATGAAAGAATTATTAATTCGATAAACTTATTGATTCTCATTACAAAAATAGGTATTTTGTTTTGATTCAGGAAATTTGTTTTTCATCAAAAAATAAAGACGCGATTAATCGCGTCTTTACAAAAAAATATTTTCTCGTTTTTTGAGGATGATTTTAAAATCGTTCACAAATTTTGTTCTTTCTCTTTTATTTCTTCAAACTCAACATCAACAGCATCTGTTTTTTCAAAACTTTTCTTCTGATAATCGAGAATCCGGTCTTCCTGAGTTTCCGGTTCTTTGGGTTGTTGTTGTGATTGCCGGCTGTAAGGGCTTGCCTGTGGTTTACGTCTTGTTCCGAAAAGAGCACGCCCCAAAAAGCTAATTACCATGTAAATAACAGCAAATATCAGTAAAACTTTAAATAAAAATCCCATTTTAGATTAATTTGATTCGAAAAATATTCGTAAAGATAATAGGAATAATTAAATGTATTTCAATGCTTTTGAAAAATTAACGTATCGTTTTTTTCTTTTCGGGCATTGCTACCGAAATGGCGATATACGCCAAAATTCCCCAGGCGATACCTATAATTCCCCAAAGCAGAACAAATGCGATCATCAGAAAAATAAGCAACAATTGTTTTTCATTTCCTTTTATTTTCAGGCTTTTTATTTTGAGCGAAAACATGGGAATTTCTGAGACCATCAGCAGTGAGAGAACCAAAATAAAACCAATTGTCATGTAGACATATGATTCGTTGACGCCGGACAATAAATTTATTCCATAGACGTATGTTACCCAAAATAATCCGTTTGCCGGTGTCGGAAGTCCTAGAAATGTTGTTGTTTGGCGTGTATCGATATTAAATTTCGCCAGACGATATGCTGAAAAAACAGGAATCAGAAATGCTAAATAGGGGATGAGAGTTTCGAGTGGCAAAAGAAATGCAGGAAAAAGCGTAAAATCCTGCAACAGTATAAAAACAGCTGAAGCCGGTGCCATACCAAAACTGACCACATCGGCAAGTGAGTCTAACTCAATGCCTATTTTGGAAGAAACTCCTAACGCACGCGCTGCTAAACCATCTAGAAAATCAAAAACAGCTGCAAGCATTACCCAAACGACCACAGCCAAAAAGTTTCCATTGAAAGCCATTACAATGGCAATACAACCCGAAAATAAATTCAGCAATGTTATTATATTAGGAATCTGTTTTTTCATGTTTGCTTTGTCTTTGAGGTAATCGTGCCAGCAATGTCTCATTGGAGCGTACCTCGTCGTTTATCTGAACCAGAATCTCACTGTCTACAGGTAGAAAAACATCCATTCTGGAACCCAATTTTATGAATCCCAAACGGTCTCCAATATGATATTCCTTACCTTCTTCTACATAAGTAACTATCCTTCGTGCTACTGCACCGGCAATTTGCCGTGTCAGGACTTGTTGCCCATCGGGCGTTTCGATAATTATGTTGCTTCGTTCGTTCTCGTGACTCGATTTTGGCAGGTATGCGGCATGAAAATTGCCTTTTTCGTGAGAAAGATGAACAACCTTTCCGGTTACCGGTATCCAGTTGGAGTGAGCATTAAAGAACGACATGAAGATGGAGATTTGAATTCGCTCTTCGTTGAAAAAGTTTTTTTCAAAGACCCTTTCAATTACCACTACCTTTCCGTCGGTAGGAGCATTTACGTAGTCCAACAAATCTCCTTCGTAAACCCGACTCGGTTTTTTGAAGAAATTCATCATCAAAGCAAAGACTACAACCGAAGCAAATAGAATGACAAAAGAGAATGCGTTTTCGGGAAAGAAATAGAACATTATGACGTTTAATAACGCTAGAATAATTGTTGTTACAAGTAGTGTTTTTCTTCCTTCTTTGTGAATGAGCATGATTGGTTGAGTTATTAGTTTTGAGTTTTGGGTTAAGTTATCCGGAGAAATTATTTTTGTGTTTTCTTATATGTTATCAATCTCTATAAATTTGACACTATTCTCAACTGTTTATTCAGTTAAATGGAATCGGTTTCGAAGAATTTTTTCTGAAAATTGGAATCGATTGGCTGTCCTGCCCCTGCATTATTCTCCTCGCCGGAACTTTCAATTTGTTTTCTGTATTTTTCCGGCACATATTCTTCCCATACTTCCTTATTCAGATATGGAACAATGGCAGGTACTACAGCGCGGATTCTTTCGTAGAAAAATGATTTTTGCTTCACATCGGGTTTAATGACTTTCTCTACCGGATCGAGCATAAGGATAAGGTTGAGTAAGATGCTGAACACTACAACAGTTGTTCCTACGGAAACTACACTTCCCAAAAGTCGGTTGATAAAATTGAGATTGACCGACTCAAATATTTTTTGTACAAAAAAGCCGACTAATCCCAGAACGATTGCAATTGCCAAAAATGCTGCAACGTATGAAAGTACATTGGCCAACTGTGGCGAAACGTCTATCAGTTTTTGCAATTCCGGTAGGATTTTTACGGCCAATTGTCCTCCGAAGATGGCTGCGAGAATGACTGTTGTCAGCCCAACAAGCATCATAACTAACCCTTTCCGATATCCGTTTATGAACGCGATTAGCAGAAAAATAAGTATTATAAGATCAAACCAGTTTAACATACTCTTTTCGTTTATATTTGAAATCTTTTAAACAGTAATTTGATAGTGATTCAGTTGAATCCGTTGTACAGCTGATACTCGTCCGGTACAATGAATATCAATTGAATATCCATTGAATTACTGCCAAGTCAGCCGATGTTTATTTTTTGGGCTTCAATGTTTTCTTTCAGAAATAACGATGCGAAATCTACAAATTTTTCTGGAAAATCGGTAGTGAAATATTTTACTGTTCCATTTTTGGAGCATTTCTTTTCCATTTCAGGATGACGATACAGGTAATCTTTCAAGCTTTCGGCCACATATTTTCCTTGTGAAATAACCTGTATATTTTCGGGTAAGTATTGTTTTATTTTGTCTATTAACAGCGGATAATGTGTGCATCCTAAAATAATAGTGTCGATTTGATTATCTTTTTTTAGCAGATTATCGATATGTTGCTTTACAAAATAATCGGCCCCCGGTTTGTCGAACTCATTGTTTTCCACCAACGGAACCCACATAGGACACGCTTCACTTGATACTTTCAGGTTCGGATGTAATTTTGTAATTTCAATATCGTATGATTGAGACTTTACGGTTCCCGATGTTCCAAATACACCAATATGTCCGGTTTTTGTGAAATTTGCAATTGTTTCAATCGTTGGTCGGATAACACCCAATACTCTTTTTGAGGGACCAATTTGGGGTAAATCTATCTGTTGAATACTTCGTAATGCTTTTGCCGATGCAGTGTTGCAAGCTAAGATCACCAAGTGGCAGTTTTGTTCAAAAAACCATTTGACGGCATCTTTGGTAAATTCGTAAACGATTTCAAAAGAACGGTTCCCATATGGTGCACGTGCGTTATCGCCTAAATAAATGTAGTCGTATTGTGGCAGTAAAGATTTGATTTCGGATAAAACGGTGAGCCCGCCATATCCGGAATCGAAAATGCCGATGGGCGATTTTTGTTTTTCAGTATCGTTTATCACACGTTGTGATGATAAAAAGTTTAGTTGATTCTCAATTTTGCTTTTACCAAAGGATTTGCATCAACAGCTGATGGTGTAACGAAAGCGATCCCCGGATTGGCAAGATCATAAATGACCGTATAGCCTTGTTCAATTCCTACCTGACGTATCGCATTGGATATTTGTTTTTTGAGTGGCTCAAGCATTGCCTGCTCTTGTTGTTCAATATCTTTTTGCGCCAGTTGCATAAATTGCTGCATCTTGTTTTCTAACTCAGTCAGTTCCTGCATTCTGCGTAATTTGATGTTTTCGGCTAAAGAGCCCTGATAAGTGATATAATCTGAATACTTCTTGTTGTATTCGTTTTGCATCAGCTCAAGCTCTTTCTTATAGTTTTCGCTCAACTCGAGGAGTTTTTGCGTGGAAGCTTCCTTTGCAGGGAAGGTATTTAATAAATCGGTTGTATTCACATAAGCAACAGTTACTTGCGAAATCTGAGCAGAAACGGCAGTACTTATCATGAAAAATAGAACGCTCAGGCTTATCAACTTTATTCTGTTCATAATAACTATATTTTAGATCTAAATAATCTCTTTTTTGATGTTGTTTAACCCTTGTTGGCAATTGTAATTATTTCCTTGTGTGTTTTAGCCGCATCCGTCTTGTGAACAGATGCGGCTAAGTAAAGGAAATAAAATTACAATGTCAACTGGTTAATATTCTGATCTCTTGTAAAGATACTGTTAATCGCGCCTTTACAAGGTTTTTTTCACTTCAATTTGCTCGTAAGCTTCAATAACGTCACCTACTTTTATGTCGTTGAAGTTTTTTATGCTGATACCGCACTCGTATCCCGATGCAACTTCGCGGACATCCTCCTTGAATCGTTTCAACGAATCCAATTCGCCGGTAAAGATAACAATTCCATCCCGAATAAGACGAATTTTATTGGTGCGTTTTATTTTTCCGTCACGTACCATCGATCCGGCAACGGTTCCCACTTTTGTGATCTTGAAGACATCAAGTACTTCAACGTTTGCTGTAATTTCTTCTTTTATATCGGGTGAAAGCATACCTTCCATGGCGGCTTTTACTTCTTCAATTGCATCATAAATGATGGAGTATAAACGAATATCGATACCTTGTTTTTCTGCTTCACGTCTTGCTCCGAGCGAAGGACGAACCTGGAATCCAATAATTACCCCATCGGATGCAGCAGCCAGCGTAACGTCTGATTCTGAAATCTGGCCTACGGCCTTGTGGATAACGTTCACTTGAATTTCTTCGGTCGATAGGCGTATGAGCGAATCGGAAAGTGCTTCTACCGAACCGTCAACGTCACCTTTCACAATGACATTCAACTGCTGGAAGTTTCCAATGGCTATGCGGCGGCCAATATCGTCAAGCGTAAGCATTTTCTGTGTACGAAGTGATTGTTCACGCTGCAGCTGCTCACGACGAGCGGCAACATTGCGCGCATCCTGGTCACTTTCCATAACATTGAAAGTATCACCGGCCTGTGGCGCACCGTTTAATCCGAGAACGAGTGCCGGTGCTGATGGCCCTGCCTCTTCAATTTTTTGATTACGTTCGTTGAACATGGCTTTTACACGTCCGTAGAACGAACCAGCCAATAGCACGTCTCCTTGTCTTAGTGTTCCGTTTTCAACCAAAACGGTTGCCACGTACCCGCGTCCTTTATCGAGTGATGATTCTACAATGGATCCCGTTGCTTTTTTATTAGGATTTGCCTTTAATTCAAGCAAATCGGCTTCGAGCAGCACTTTCTCGAGCAATTCATTAATGCCGATTCCTTTTTTCGCAGAGATATCCTGAGATTGATATTTTCCGCCCCAGTCTTCCACCAG
>DCEG01000089.1:44411-44551 GCA_002316835.1 Bacteroidales bacterium UBA1035
ATGGCTTCAACGGTTTGCGGCATCACATTGTCGTCAGCGGCGACAATGATGATAGCAACGTCAGTAACTTTGGCTCCACGAGCACGCATGGCGGTAAATGCTTCGTGACCGGGTGTGTCTAAGAATGTGATTTTTCTGCC
>DCEG01000089.1:44786-45237 GCA_002316835.1 Bacteroidales bacterium UBA1035
CAATAACGTTGGTGTTGCGGATACTGTCGAGTAGCGAGGTTTTACCGTGGTCTACGTGTCCCATTACGGTGACGATAGGCGGACGAGGTAATAAATCTTCCGGATCGTCATCTTCTTCAGCGATAGCTTCGATGACATCGGCACTCACAAATTTGGTTTTGAAACCAAACTCATCGGCAACAATATTGATGGTTTCCGCATCTAATCGCTGGTTGATTGCAACCATTACACCGATATTCATACAGGTGGCGATAACGCTGGTAACGGGAACATTCATCATATTTGCCAAATCGTTGGCTGTAACAAACTCGGTGAGTTGCAGTATTTTGCTCTCGCGCTCCTGCTGTTTTATTTCTTCTTGCTGTCTTTGAGAAACGGCTTCGCGTTTTTCGCGACGATATCTTGCTCCACCTTTTCCTCCACGCTTCTCTGTTAACCGTGCAAGGGTTTC
>DCEG01000089.1:45268-46623 GCA_002316835.1 Bacteroidales bacterium UBA1035
ATTTTGCTCTCGCGCTCCTGCTGCTTTATTTCTTCTTGCTGTCTTTGAGAAACGGCTTCGCGTTTTTCGCGACGATATCTTGCTCCACCTTTTCCTCCACGCTTTTCTGTTAACCGTGCAAGGGTTTCCTTTATTTGTTTTTGAACGTCTTCTTCGCTTACTTCGGCCTTTATCGGTTTTCTGAGAATTTTTCTGTCACGGCGCATGTTTTCTCCGTGAGCGCCAGCTTTCTCTATATTAACTTTACCTTTATCGATACGTTTGCGTTTTTTTCGTCTGTTCTCTTCTTCAGTGGTGTCCACTGCCGTTTTTTTCTTCTCTTTCTCGTCAATCGATTCTTTTTTCAGGTTTTTAACGGCTTCTTCTTTTGCTTTTTTAGCATTTTGCTCCTTCTCGCGCTCTATACGTTCTTTTTTACGTTGTGTTCTCGATTTACGGGGTGGTCGTGTTCTGTCGTTTATTGACTCCAGGTCAATAGATCCTTTGACAACAATATTAGGTTCTTTTATCTCTTTTCTAATGCGAAATACTTCATCGGAAGGTTTCTTGTCTTGAGTGGAAGTCTCTTCATCTTCTTCCACTTCTATCTCTTCATCCTGATCGACATAATCTTCCTTCTCTTCTGCTTCTTGCTCTTCTTCTTTTTCTCCTGCTTCAACTGTCTCTTCAATTTCAACTGAAGGTGTTTCTATCTCAACAGACGTTTCTTCATGGAGAACTACAATTTCTTCTGGTTCGGGTGTTTGTTGTGCTATCGGCTCTTCCTCAACTTCTTGTTGTATCGGCTCCTCAATTTTCACCTCTATCTCTTCGTGCTTAGCTTCAACTTCTTTTTTCTGTTTTTTCTGTTCGTCCAGGTCGATGCTTCCAACAACATTAAATTTAGGTTTCAAATCGTCGGGGATTTCAGTTTTGATAGTCTCTTTTTCCGCTTTTTTCTTTGATTTATCCTCTATTTCATATCCTTCGATGGCAACCGTTTCCCGTTTGTCATCTTTCCGATGCATTCTTTCTAAATTTTCTATTGCCTCTTTTTTTATTTTTTTGTCTTTACTGAATTCAGCAACCAATAAATTATACTGTTCTTCCTCAATTTTTGTATTAGGATTTGCTTCAACAGTTATACCTTTCTTGTGTAGAAATTCAACTAACGTATTGATTCCTACATTTAAATTTCGAGCTACTTTACTTAATCTTTCAGCCATATAGTTGAGTTTGTCCTTTCTTAATTTATTGGTTTTATGAACAGTTTTACAGTTTTAATTCTCTTGACCTTCCTCGGTTTCGTCCTCATCTTCGAATTCGTAGCGAAGTATTTCCAATATTTCGTCAACGGTGTCTTCTTCCAGATCGGC
>DCEG01000093.1:0-2622 GCA_002316835.1 Bacteroidales bacterium UBA1035
AAATAATCGAAAACCGTGTTTTCATCAAGCCAATCCCAACGAAATTTGTCTATTTTCCTTTCGCGTTCGTATATGTCCGTCTCTTCGGAAAGCCGCACGACAGCATCAAAAATCTCCAGTTCCTGGCTCAACCCAAAATCGCGGGCATTCGCATTCTCACGGATCAACTTAGCCACCGGGTTATGGCCAACGACCACCCGAGCCACATCCAATCCATACTTTCGGGCATAAATTGCCGACAACAGGTTGCCTATATTCAGATTGAGCTCAAACCACCGCGACATGAGCGAATTTTTCACCTCGGTGCCGTAATCCATATACAAAGAGGCCATCAGGTCGTCCCACAATTTGTTTTCTGCCTGAGCCTCTTCGTCCAGCCATGTTCGGATAAATTTTTCGTGGAAATCCGGAATCTTCCTGTTTTTTACCGGTAAGTCCTCCTTGATTCTCCCGATCGTTTCCTGAATCTCTTCTCGGGAAATACTGCCCATCGGATTCAGTTCGGCATCTTTGTTTTTCAACAAGTACAGTAGGTTGTCATTGTCGTACTTCAGGAAATATTTACTCAGCAACCGTTTGTCGTCCGGTTTCAATTCTTCGTCGAGCATTCGTTTAAACTCTTCCACGGTAAACGGAAGCTTCATGCTGTCGAAAGAAAAATCGGGCAACCCTGCTATAAAACAGTAATATTGATGTTTGAAAAGCATATGTTTCACAGTTTATTTACCTGCGTTGTAAGTTGGCTTCGCCGTAATTTGCGTTTTGTATACTATTGAGAGTGACTTAAGCCGTTTAACGAAACAACGGATTACAATAGAACAGGTGTTGTATTACAGCTGAATACCTTTTAAAAAAGTAGTTTTTGTATTTGCGGGCGAAGAAATTCACGGAAATACTCTATAAACTCTTCTTCGCCGAATTTTACGCGGTAAGAGCCGTCTTCGGGGGATAGGATAAAGCCGGTTTTCAATCCATTCACGGATTCAATCTTCAGGCCTCTGTCAAGCAGGTATTTAGCGTTTTCGGAAATGTATTGCTTCAATTCCTCGGCACTTTCTACTCCGATTGTTAATGCTTCGTTCTTCGACCAATTTTGCACAAGTTCAGTGATCAGTTTTTGCATGAACGCCTTGTCTTCCAACGCCGCTTTCACGTTGGATGCCGATAACTTACCGGTCACCAGGTTGGTGATTTCGCTTTTCAGCGCCTCAGCCGCCTGAGATGCGAAAAGCTTAAGTTCCGACTCTGTATTGCTTTTCCATTCGCCGGTTTCTTTCTTTGCTGATGCAAGGATCTGTTCGGCCTCTTTTTTTGCCTCTTTTACTATCTGATCACGCAATACTTTTGCTTCAGCAATGATTTTATCGGCTTCTTCCTTTCCTTTCTCTACTCCTTCAGCGTAAAGTTTAGAGGTGATTTCCTGAATTTTGTCCATAAATTTTTTCTATTATTGAGCAACAAGGTTAATCGCTTATTGGCTGTCAAAATTTTATAGAACAAAGGTACAAAAAAGGAGTATAATCTTCACAAAATAATTTCTTTTATTTTTTCCGGATCATTTATGTTTCAAAATACTATTTTACCCGTGTCAATGTTTTGTATTATTTTTGCAGCTATGGACAAGAAAATCTTTCGGCTTGCCGTCCCCAATATAATCACCAACATTACTGTTCCGCTGCTTGGAATGATCGATATCGCCATTGCGGGACATTTGGGTTCGGCAGTATATATCGGTGCCATAGCCCTGGGTGCCAATATCTTCAACATGATTTACTGGAATTTTGGGTTTATCCGGATGAGCTCCAGCGGATTTGCCGCACAAGCCTATGGAGCCCGCGATTTTACCGAAGCCTTGAATGTGTTGATACGCTCGCTTATCGTGGGTGTGGGAATCGGGTTGCTTATTGTCTTGTTGCAATACCCTATCGGGAAGTTTGCCTTAAGCCTGATAAAGTCCGGTTCCGAAAGTAAAGCAGCTGTTGAAATCTATTTCCGCATTTGTGTCTGGAGTGCCCCGGCCGTACTCGGGACGTATGCTTTTAAAGGCTTTTTCATCGGAATGCAGAATGCCAGAACACCAATGGCAATTGCCATTCTCAACAACGTGCTGAACATTATCCTAAGCATGCTGTTTGTTTTCGGATGCGGGATGAAGGTGGAAGGAATTGCCCTCGGGACAATGTTATCGCAGGTGATAACGCTTGTCGTTTGTGTGCTGATGTGGCTGAAATTTTACGGCAGGTTGAGAAAATACATTGTCAGGTCTTCTATTTTGGAAACCGCTGCCATCCGGTCTTATTTCCGGGTAAATGGTGATGTTTTTGTACGCACGTTCCTATTGACGCTGGTCACCACGTTTTTTACGTTTGTGTCATCGGGTATGGGAGACATGATTTTAGCTGCCAATGCCCTATTGATGCAGTTTTTCATGCTATTCTCCTACTTTATGGATGGATTTGCATATGCGGGGGAAGCATTGACGGGAAGATACATAGGGGCAGACAACAAGGTGCTGCTTGCCGGGATGCTAAGAAGATTGTTTTTCTGGGGATTTATCGTGAGTGCCGTATCGGTAATGATTTACTTGTTCTTTCCGGATCCGATTTTGAAAATGCTCACCAA
>DCEG01000093.1:2695-3095 GCA_002316835.1 Bacteroidales bacterium UBA1035
AACAAGGTGCTGCTTGCCGGGATGCTAAGAAGATTGTTTTTCTGGGGATTTATCGTGAGTGCCGTATCGGTAATGATTTACTTGTTCTTTCCGGATCCGATTTTGAAAATGCTCACCAACGATAAAGCGGTCATTGAAACCACCAAATCGTTCCTTTTCTGGACAGTGCTTATCCCGGTAACCGGTTTTGCCGCTTTTCTCTGGGACGGTGTTTTCATTGGGGCAACAGCCTCGAAAGAGATGCGCAACGCCATGGTGTTCTCTGCGATCGTCTTCTTTGCCTGTTATTATATTGCCGTGCCGATACTCGGAAACAACGGCCTGTGGCTGGCTTTTATTTTGTATTTGTCCGTTCGGGGAATTTTACAAACCGTATGGGCGAAAAAGGCGTTAAAAATGG
>DCEG01000009.1 GCA_002316835.1 Bacteroidales bacterium UBA1035
AATTAACGCAACGCTACTAATTGGAACACATTGATTTGACCGCTCTTGATTCTTTGTCTAACCTATTCATTTCAAATAGTATATTGCTGAATAGTTTAGACTTAAAAGACTTATCTTCTTTGAAATCTTTGAATGTTTATCGGACCAGTATTAATAACTTAGATTTTAAAAACGCAACATCTTTAGAGAATTTATCTCTCCAACATAACAATATTAACGAGTTGGATGTTTCTTATAATCCTAAATTAGTTTCTTTAAAAATCCGTGAAGCCAATTTGAAAAAATTAGACATATCCAAAAACACCAAGATTTCAAATTTGGAATTTGGAGGAATGTCTACTACTCCTTATAATTACGTTGTTTACAAAAGTCCTATCAGTACGATTGATTTGTCTAATAATACTGAGTTAACATCCCTAATATTTAATTACACAGAAATACGAACAGTAGACTTATCAAAGAATCCTAATATAAAAGATATTGACTGTAGTAATAATTTACTTGAAACAATTGACTTATCAAAAAACAAAAAAATAACAAATCTTAATTGTAGTAATAATAAACTTAAATCATTAGATATAAGTAATTCTCCAAATTTATTACACTTAGATTGCACAAATAACCCAATAGAGATTGTTTACGTCAATAAAGAATTCAATATAGGTAATCCGTTACCAAGCTATAAAATTCCCCCAAATGCAATTTTTAAAGTTAAGGAATAATTATTGTCCTCCGTTTGTGCCAATTTACAATCGGTGTGTTGCGAAGCAAAAAGTTGCCTATCGGCAAACCTGCCAGTGGCAGCCAGGCACGCTTTACAAAAGCGCGCCAGCGATGGAAGTTGCAAGTGCATATGGAATTGTTGTTCATGAATAACTTTCGGAATTTAATAGTATTATGCTCCTTGAATTTGATTTTATTGATTTTATTGATACGAAAGTTGACGAGCAAAAAATTGAATTTGACTTTGTCATTCTCGTAGCTCATATGAACCTTGACGAGAGTAACAAAATTTACAATTGAAAAGAACACGGACTGTGTTTGTTGTAGATAAAGTAATTTTTAACACCTAAGTTTTATATCTCATGACAAAAAACATATGTTGTATCTTTATGTATTTCAATTTTATCAATTAGAAGGAATGTATTTCTCTCAAAATTTATTTGGTATTCGGGCGTTACTCCTGAAGATTCCCCATGATTGTAAATTAAATATACATCGTGCGCTTTTGTTTTGCCATTTGGTAATGGTTTAATTACAAGTTGTAATTCTCCTTTAAAATCATCCTTACTGCCTGTCAAATAATGTTTGTATTGGATGGAAACTTTCTTTTCAAATGCATCTTTGAAATCTTCTACATGAAAGTACTTTTCTTTTCTATAAATGATTTGATGTTTGGTTGTCGGCATTTTACTAAGTAAATTGTCGTATAATTGAATACATTCAGTTATGAACCTATTTGGAGCATATCCTAATGCCAACGGTGATTGTATTTCGCTATAAAAACCTCCAATTAGAAGCACGTAAACAAAAAACTCATTTTTTGTTACTCCATATTTATCACATGAGTTTATATGTTTAGGAAATTCGGTATCGACTAATTTAACATAATTGTCGATGGTTAATCCTAACACAACTTTACTTCTATAGTCTGTTGGCGCAAGTTGTATTAACTTATTTAAATCGTTATCCATTTGATTATCATATTATCTTAGCACCTCTCAAAAGACGGTCGTAGTGGATTACAAAGATACTAAACTGGACAATTCTTATGCATAATTCTTCGTTATTTGTGCCCATTTGAATTAATGTCCGCTCACACATTTTTTTTTGATATGTAAGATTAAAAAAATTACCTTTTGTAGAAAGGGAAAAGTTTAAAATATCCTCAAACCTCCCCCCCGCTCGCGCCGATTTATAATCGGTGTGTTGCGAAGCAAAAAAGTTGCCTGTCGGCAGACCTGCTCGCGACAGGCGGGCACGCTTTACAAAAGCGCGCCAGCGAGAGCGGAAACTTTGACAAAGGTATCCTCACAAAAATCACCAATCTTCTCCATTTTCACTCCTCATTTTAAACAAATTTCTTACCTTTGCCCTATATACCAATTAAAATCTTACAACCCTATGTTCGACAACAGCAACCGCGCTTTTATAGCCATTAACGACGAAGCGGAAGTGTGCCTGATACCCAAAATGGCCAACCGCCACGGATTAATTACCGGCGCCACAGGAACCGGGAAAACCGTAACCCTGCAAACTCTTTCCGAAACTTTTAGCGAAATGGGAGTTCCCGTTTTTGCTGCCGATATGAAAGGCGACCTTTCGGGTGTGGCAAAAACCGGAGGGAACAAAGACAGTGTAAATAAACGCGTGGAAAGTTATAAATTAGCCGAAAAAGGTTTTGAGTATAAAGGTTTTCCGGTGCGATTCTGGGATGTTTTCGGCGAACAAGGACATCCTGTCCGCACAACGGTTACAGAAATGGGGCCGCTGTTGCTTGAACGACTGCTGCAACTGAACGAAACTCAGGGAGCGGTGCTCACGATGGTGTTTAAAATTGCCGACGACAACAATTTGCTGCTCCTCGATTTGAAGGATTTGCAAAAAATGATCCAATTTGTGGGCGACAATCGCGCAAAATTCACCACCGAATACGGAAACATTTCTCCTGCCAGCATCGGCGCTATTCAGCGTGCTTTACTGCGGTTGGAAAGCGAAGGTGCCGATAAATTCTTCGGTGAGCCCGAACTGGTAATTACCGATTTCATGCAAACCGAACAGGGAAAAGGCGTCATCAACATTCTGGCTGCTGACAAACTGATGAACTCTCCCCGGGTTTACACCACTTTCCTGCTTTGGTTGCTCGACGATTTGTTTAACAACCTTCCCGAAGTGGGCGATATGGATAAACCCAAGCTGGTTTTCTTTTTCGATGAAGCGCACATGCTTTTTAACGATATGCCCAAGCTACTCCTCGAAAAAGTAGAACAAATTGTTCGTCTTATCCGCTCCAAAGGAGTTGGTATTTATTTCTGCACACAAAATCCTGCAGATATTCCGCCCGTTATTCTCGGACAGCTTGGTAACCGGGTTCAGCATGCGCTACGCGCTTATACTCCCAACGATCAGAAAGCCGTGAAAGTGGCAGCCAATACTTTCCGTCCCAACCCAAAATTCAATACAGAAACGGCCATTACCGAACTCAATACCGGCGAAGCGCTGGTATCGTTCCTCGATGAGAAAGGCGCTCCACAAATGGTGCAGCGTGCCAACATTCTTCCTCCGCAAGGCCAAATCGGGCCGATTACCTCCGGTGAAAGAGACCAGATAATGAGACAATCGCTCATCTACGGAGTGTATGAAAAGCTGGTAGATCGGGAATCAGCTTTCGAAATTCTTTCCAAAAAGCAGGAATTGCTTGCCGAAGAGCGACAACAGGCAGAAGCCGAAAAAGAACGCGTACGCCAGGAAAGAGAAGAGCGCAAAGCACAGGCAGAAGCTGAACGTGAAAGACGTGCCGAAGCCCGTCGGAAAAAAGAAGAGCGCGGAATAGTGGGCGATTTGCTGGAACAAGTAGGTAAAAGTGCTACGCGTCAAATAAGTTCACAACTCGGAAGGACCATCACAAGAAGCATTTTCGGTGCATTCTTCGGGAAGAAATAATTGGTGGCTGTTGGCATAAAGACTTAAAGTTCGTAATATGCTTGGTTTTGCCATAACCCCTCCCCGCCTGACAGCGGTACTCCCCTTTGCTAAAGGGGAGAGTAACGAACTACTAAAAATCTCAAGCAGGTAAAATATACACCCCCGCAGCCGCCCCCTTCACAAAAGAGGACGAGCGAAGCGGAGGGATTATTCTACCAATGAGTCAGACGCAACGTTGAAAACAAAAAGTCCAACAATCTAAAAGTCTATCAGTCTAACGTCTTGGCTCTTTGTTCTTGGTTCTAAAATCTTTGCTCTAAACAATATGTACACACAATTCTTCAAACACCACTGGCTAAAAAGTGTCCGAGCACCCGGGTATTACAAAAATCTGATTGTAAATATCTTTATGGGACTGAGCATTTTATATTTTTTAGTCATTTTCGTACTCATGGGGTTTATGCTGCCGAAGATTCTGGCAGAAGCTGCTCCGCAACTCGATCCCGCACTCACATTCAACGGTGCGATGTTTTTCGTAATAGTTTTGGCATTGCTCATTCGATTTCTTTTTCAACCGTTAAGCACCATCAACCTGCAAAGCTATCAGGTATTGCCCATCAAAAGAAGCAAACTGGTCAATTATCTTTTGCTTAAACCGTTGCTTAACCCGGCAAATTACCTCACGCTTAGCTTTGCCATTCCTTTTGCCATAACGGGAATTAACCCGTCTTACGGTATCGGCGGAGCGTTTCAGTTTATTCTGATCGTGATTTTCCTGATTTGGTTCAATACGCTTTTTGCGATTTTTCTAAAGCGTAAATTCGGATCGAACATCCTGGGAATTATAGTTTTTCTGGCAATCATTGCCGGATTAGTTGCGTTGGAATATTTCAAAATCTATTCCATTTTCGATATGTCTCAGCGTGTTTTCGGGTTCCTTATTGAAAATCCTATCGGATTGTTAGTTGTCATGGGACTTAGTGCTGTAGCATTCGTGCTGAACAAATGGTTTTTCGCTCAAAACTATTATCCCGAAAGCTTCGATAAAAAGGTTGCTAAAAAACAACAGGCCGAGACCCAAAACTTCTCGTTTATGGAGCGGTTCGGGAAAATCGGGGAGATTATTTCACTCGAAATGAAACTCGCGCTGCGTCACAAACGAACCAAGAACGTACTTTACACAGCTGCGCTTTTCCTGCTTTACGGGTTGCTGTTTTATCCGAACGATATGTATAAAGAAAACGATGCGATGTTGATGCTCGTTGCCATTTTCGTTACCGGGATCGGAATGATTCTGTTCGGGCAATGGATCATCAACTGGGAAGGCTCGTATTTTGACTTTCTGATGACTAGGAACATTGATACTCAATCATACATTAAAGCAAATTATTTTCTGTTACTATCGCTTAGCATTGTTTCTTTTATCCTCACAACACCTTATTTTTTGTTTGGAACAGATATTTTGATCAACCATTCGGTAGCATTTTTATACAACGTAGGTGTAAATATTCATGTATATCTTTTTGGAGCAACGTTCAATACCAAGCGATTGGAATTATCAAAAGGTTCAGCCATGAATATGCAGGGTGTGAGCTACAAAAATTTTATAGTTATAATTCCGTTGCTGATAGTTCCTATGGGATTGATCGGTATTTTCTCGTTGTTCGGTGCAAAAAATATCGCACTGATTATTTTAGCTGTACTGGGGTTAGCCGGGATTATTTTCTGGAAACAACTTCTCGAAATCACCGAAAAACAGTTTCTAAGAAGGAAATACGCGCTCTGCGAAGGATTCAGGAAAAAGGAGTGAGCTTCTCCCTAAATTTCCTAAAGAAACCTGCATATACAATAAACGACTAAAAACAAACAATATGAACACTGAAGAAATTCAATCAACTATAAACACCACAATTACAATGCCTCCACCTGTACCGGTTACAGCAAATACTGTAATTAAGGCAACCGATCTCAGGAAAATATACAACGGCGTAGCCGTACTGAATATTCCGGAAATAACCATTAAGAATGGCGAAAGTTTCGGATTGGTAGGAAATAACGGAGCAGGGAAAACCACTTTTTTCCGATTAATTCTTGATTTGATTGAAGCAAGTTCCGGAGAAGTGCGTATCGACGGCGAGAAAGTTGCCCGCCACGACGATTGGAAAGCGAAAGTAGGTTCATTTCTTGATGAAAGTTTCCTTATCGATTTTCTTACTCCCGAAGAATATTTTAACTTCACGGGCAAAGTATATGGAAAATCGGTAGGCGATATCACCGCTTTCCTGGAATCGATGAAAGAGTTCTTTAACGGCGAAATTTTAGGTTCAAAGAAATTGATCCGTGACCTATCGAAAGGAAATCAGAAAAAGACAGGGATTGCAGCTGCTCTCCTGTCCGATCCACAAATACTTATCCTCGACGAGCCGTTCACTGCTCTCGATCCTACATCACAAATCCGCCTGAAGCGGATGCTGAACGAGCTGAAAATCAAAAAAAACATGACGATGCTTATCTCAAGCCACGACCTCAATCACGTTACCGAAGTATGCGATCGAATAGTGGTTCTCGAAAAAGGACTTGTTGTGCGCGATATTCACACCACTGAAGACACGCTGAAAGAATTGGAAAGTTATTTTGCAGTGTAGGCTTATGCAAAAAATCAAAATATCCACCGCCCAGTTCGAAAACAAAAGTGGAGACAAGAAATACAACCTTTCTGTTATTGAACGTCTTGCTCAACAAGCAGCCAAAGAAGGATCGGATGTTATCGCTTTTCATGAATGCTCCGTCACCGGTTATACATTTGCGAGAAATCTATCAAAAGAAAAAATGCTCGACCTGGCTGAGTTTATCCCGGATGGAGATAGTGTTGCAAAACTTATCGGGATTGCGAAACAAAACAACATTGTTGTACTGGCAGGATTATTTGAGAAAGACGAAGACAATAACCTGTTCAAAGCTTATGTTTGTGTAGATAAAAATGGGTTAGTTGCAAAACATCGGAAGCTTCATCCGTTTATCAATCCATATTTAACAGCAGGCGAGCATTATACAGTTTTTGAAATATTGGGATGGAAATGCGGAATTTTAATTTGCTACGATAATAATATTGTCGAAAATGTAAGGGCAACTAAACTCTTAGGAGCCGATATTATTTTTATGCCGCACGTAACCATGTGTACACCATCTACCCGGCCGGGAGCGGGATTTGTTGATCCTAAACTTTGGGAAAATAAGGAGAACGATCCAACTTCGTTGCGATTGGAATTTGATGGAATGAAAGGCCGAGCCTGGTTAATGAAATGGTTACCTGCAAGAGCATACGACAATGCTATATACGCCATCTTCTCCAATCCCATCGGGATGGATGACGATCAGTTGAAAAACGGCTGTTCCATGATCATTGATCCGTTTGGCGATATTATTGCCGAATGCCGTTCGTTTGATGACAGTTTTGTAACTGCTACCATTACACCTGAAAAACTAACGCTCGCCGGTGGATACCGATACATAAAAGCCAGACGTCCCGGGTTATACAAAGATATTATAGGTAAGGAACACGATCCGGAACAAAAGGTAATCTGGATGAAACAATAGCTTGCCCGCGAACAATTTCGGTATGAAGAAACTCAAACCAACTTTAATTTAACTTCTTAAAAAAAGGGAAAGCCGATTGTATTTGTATGTACAAATGAAATCAGCCAGACCCTTAAAAACTAAATCTTATGAAAACCGCACGTCGATATAGTTTTTTGAAATTCTTAATCTCGACTATTAAAAGTTTTAATCGTATCAACAAATTACAAATTACTAATATCCTCTCTCATAATTTTTAAAAAGTATCGCATTCACAAATGCGCGGCTTGTTGCATCCCAAATGCCGCGAAATAATGGATTTTCAGCAAAAAACACAACACTCCCCCGCCCTAACGGGCTAACCCCGATAGATGCAGTTCCTTTGAGAGTTTCCAATTGGCTGGTTGATATGTACCCGTTAAGGAGCGGAGAATCCGTGTATTTCGATACAACTGTTGAAACAGACAATGTATCAATAGTAACTCCGTTTTCACGAATAACCGGAAGAGACCCATTTGTTAATCCGGAAGCCAATGGATGCTCCAAATCAATTGTAGTTTGAAAGACAGATGTAGGTACCCTGTCACCGCTTCTTCGAGGCAAACGGCTTTCTTCCGATACTTGTGATCTTTCACTCTCTTTCCCTGAGTTTTCCGGTTGCCGGGCAGATGTTAACTTATTGGATATGGCCCATCTTGAAGCACTGTTTACAGTTATTAAAGTGCCTCCGTTTCTGATCCAGCTTTTCAAATCTTCGAGTCCCTGTTTGTTTATGAAAGGATAATCACCACTTACAAATACAATATTGTTAAAACTGTTTAGATCTACTCTGCCGAAAACATGCGAATCGACCCGTACAATAGGATATTTTAATTTTTGATCGAACAGATGCCATACTTCTCCGGCCTCAGTGGAAGAAGTCTCATTGCCTGTAACAACCAATACTCTGGGCTTTTCGACAGCTCTGAAAGCACTGCTTCCCAAATCAATACCTTTCTCGCTCAGCCCCGAAAATACAGGGTAAATATTTATATCTTCCTTCTCACCTAAATCTCTCAATATCGTATATAATTCCGATGAACTTATAGTTTGATTTCTTACCGGCACAAGTAATGAACCTACACTGAAATCCTGAATTTTACCGTTAATATTTAACGAGAAGGATTTTGATGCCGTCTTTACCAATATATCTTTTTCCAACAACCGAAACACCAATTGCTGGCTTTTTGAATCGCGAAAATCCACAACATAAGCATATTCGGATTGTGACAAAGACCCTGAACGGATATTGGGAAGTGAAGTTATTCTGTTGCCCCTTACAGCGTTAGAAACATCATACGTGAGTCCGGTTGAATGAGCAATTGAAAATCCGGCACCGTAACCTAATTTAGGTGCTTCTTCTTCCGTATAATCGGTTTTATTGTCAAAAATAATTCCTATGAGCGCGCTGTTAGGCTGATTGGACGGTATTATATATGATTTTCCCTTCTCGTATTTTATGTTATTGACGATAACATCGTTGTTGTTTTCGTACACTTCCAGACGATGGTTGAGCAAGAGGCGAACAAAATTATGAAGCCGGGTTAAATCGTAACTATCCCCGATAATATACGATGGAGCGTTCCTTTTGTTCGGCGTAAAAAACTCTTCCTGCAAATCGGCTAAACTTCTTTTGTTTTCATTTGCCGCATCCACTGTCGCTATAGCTGTTACGAGTTGATTACGAATGGTGAATGCATATTCAACTGTTCCATTTTCTGACTCTTGTTTTAGACCCCGGGCTGAACCTTGTTCGAAAAGAATACCCAAACCCCCGTTATAATCGGGATAAGTGGAACCAAAATTCGGATTTTTATTGTCGTATGACTCTTTGGTGTAATAAAACGAGCCTATTTTATCCAATGCTTTCGCAAAATAACCTGCAAAAATCCGATTAAGTTCGTAATTCAATTGTGGAACAAACCGGCTTTCATTTCCATCAGGATCGGTTGGTTCAAAGAAAAATGTAGAGTTTGTTCCCATTTCATGGTGGTCGCCCTGAACGTGTGGCAGCCAATCCTGATAAAACGCAACTCGAGCTTTACTTTCGGGATGGACAATGTTGATCCAATCGCGGTTAAGGTCGAACCAATAATGGTTTCCACGCCCACGGGGCCAGCTTTCTACGTGTTCTCTATCGAGTGATGATAGATTGAAGTAATTTATACTGGAGTTGGAATTTATCCACGATGCGAATCGTTCCAGACCATCCGGATTTCTCACCGGATCAATAAAGTATATTCCGTCTTCGAGCTGTTTTTGCACCTTTCCGCTCTGTCCTGCAACATAGTAATATGCTGATAGCATAGCAGCCTCCGAGGACGAACTCTCGTTACCGTGAACTGCATTCCCCAGGAAAACGATTAATGGACTATCAACCCTTTTTCCCTGACGAATTTGTTGACGACTCTGTTTAATCGATTCCAGATTATTTATATTGGATGGTGACGAAACAACCAATACATATAATTTTCTTTTCTCGTGAGTTCGACCTATTTCGATCAATGACGTACGATCTGAAAGTTCGTCGAGCTTTTCAAAATATGCATTGATAAGACTGTGTTCGGTAACCCTGCTTCCAACCTCATATCCCAAAAACTCTTCAGGCGATGGGATACTTGAATCGAAAGTGACATCGGATTCAAAATAATAATCGATTTTCTCTGCTCTAATCGCCGCGATTGTCAGGAATAAAAGCAACACTATAGACAATATTTTACGTTTCATACGGAAATCAATTTAATAATTCACCCAACTTCCTGTCCAAGTCATCACCTTTTAGATTTTTGGCTATTATGGTACCCTCTTTATCGAAAAGTATGTTGAAAGGAATTGCTCTAACACCGTAAAGAGCAGCAGGCTCACTGTTCCAGAACTTCAAATCAGAAACATTTGTCCAATCAAGGTCATCTTTTTCAATGGCTTCTTTCCATCTGTCAGCGTCTTCATCGAGTGAAACTGCAAAAATATCAAATCCCTTATCTTTATATTTGTTATATACTCTAACTATGTTGGGATTTTCTCTTCGGCAAGGACCACACCATGCAGCCCAAAAGTCCAGCAATACGTATCCATCTCCCAGATGATCAGAAAACCGTAGCTCCTCACCCGATGTATTGGCCGCCGTAAAATCGAGTGCTTTTGCACCAATCTCAACGGTTTCAAGTGTTTTGGGCAGTTTCTCAAGCAGTTTTACGTAAGGGGTTCCACTCAATGAAGGATCAAGGAGTTTTAGATTTGCTTCAATCTCGGAAGGAGTTAACTGATATGAGTAATACCGGTAAAAAGCATATGCAGAAACCAACGACGCCGGATTTGATTTTATGAAGTCGCTAATTTCAATATTGCGTTGATTTTTCATAAAATCAAGATACAAATCCTGAATCTCTGAGCCTGTTACTACAGTATTTCTGTAATATCTCGTACTGTCTAACTGCACCGAAACCGGATTTTCATCTACGAACAATAAATACGTTTGCTTAAGCGTATCCAGTGTAAGGCCATATATTTCGGGAACCACCACATTCTTAGAGAATTTAAACTCACCTTCTTGAATGTCAGCCGAATCTATAACAAAAAACATTTTGTTATCGTATTTTTGCAGGTATATTTTTCCGGAACTTATACCGGTTACAGATCCTGTAATGTTCAAATTATTGTTTTCATTTTGGCAAGATACCAAAATGAAAACTGCTGTGATAAATAATATAATATTTCTCATAACTTCATTATATATTTGGATTGTTATTTATTTCGTTAAGTGGAATAGGAAACAAGAAGTATTTACTGTTTGGAGTAAACTCGGTACCGTCGGGGAACTTGGTGATCCAATGTCCTCTTAAAGCTACTTCATTGCCTTTAGAATCGATAAAAGTTTGATTTGTTTCTAATCTTTTTGGCGCGGTTTGCAGTCTTAAGATATCAAATAATCTGAATCCTTCGCCCCAAAGTTCACGTCTTCTTTCCAATAAAATTTCATCAATAATACTTTCTTTGTTGAAATCAGCACTTATCAAACCAGACAAGTTTCTTTTTCCGCGTAATTCGTTTAATGTGCTCACTGCTTCGTCAATTTTGTTTTGTCTTGCCTGACTTTCAGCTTCAATCAACAGCATTTCCGACGAACGCATTAATACAATATGGGCATCGTGATGCGGATATTTGTTTCTAAATTTCCTATAACGATAATGGCGGTAAATGGCTTCCTCGGGTTGATCTGCTATTTCAAACAACGATTTTCGAATGTCCCCGTCTTCAAACAGAGCTACAAAATGCGGATCCGGCATAATGCTGTTGTAACCATAATACAGGTTTGTTCCCGCAGTGTTGGTGGTGTACGGAGTAGTCTCAAGATAAGCGGTGACCGACGAGCCACCTCTGTTTTGAGTTTGTGTTTGTGGATGTCCCCATATCCATTCCGGATTTGACACATCGTTAAAACCCTCAGCATATTGTGCAGGAGTCATTATTGGATAACCGGCTCTTGCCTTACTCGAATAACTTTCCGCCAATCCCCACTGTTCCATGGTAAGATATGCACGAGCAAACAATCCGTAAACCACGTTTAAATTGGGTCGATTCTTCACCGTTCTTTCAAAGCCCTGAATCAATTTTTCAGCTTCAGTTAAATCAGCAATTATCAGTTCGTAAATCTCTTTGACTGTTGATAGTGGCTTGGGTTCAGTAATAGGAGTTGTAGGCTCGGTATATACCGGAACAGCTTTTGCATCGGGGTCTTTGGTGTAAGTAAACTGATACTGACGCACCAAATTCAGATAATTATAGGCTCTCAACGCGTACGCTTGCCCTTTCAAGTACTTCAATGTGGGTTTACTGTTTGTATCGATGACTATATTCGCAATTAAATTATTAGCGTGGTCGATAGACGTAAACTGCAATGTCCAGAAAAACAATGCCCTGCGGGTAGTGTTATCAAACGGATCGCGAAAAGGATAAGAATCCCTGTATCCGTAACGTCCATCGCGTGCGAAGGCATCTTCGCCCATCACTTCGTGGGTGAGAAATGTGGTGGGGAGTCCCGGATTATCTTGAGAAGTACTGTTTTCCATTAAGAATCGTATGGATCCATTGACAAAAGCATCGATATTGTTTTCCGATGCAAACACTTCTGATGTTGTTACTTGTGTTGCCGGCGACGTATTGAAAAACTCAGTATCGCAAGCCGTAAAAAACATAACTGTTAATATGAAATATATTATTTGTTTCATCTGTTCATTAATTTTTAAATGGTAACATCTATTCCGAAGGACACTGACTTTTGAGCCGGATATCGGTAGAAGGTGGATCCTGTTACTGTTTGTTCGGGATCCAAACCTTTATGCCCGAATATTGTCCAGAGATTTTCACCGGAAACCCGCAGTTTTAGTTCGCTCAATCTCAGAACATCCATAATACTTTGCGGTAATGAGTACGAAAAATCCACGTTCTTCAACCTTGCATAAGTGGCGCTGAATAAAAATCGGGTAGACGGAATGGTATTCCAGGAGTCTGACACGTATGATAAGCGCGGAAAATCAGTATCGGTATTTTCGGGCGTCCATCTGGTTAAAGCTTCTTTCGACCAACTACGCCCAGGGGCATATCCCAGGTGCATGATCATGGGTTGATCGCCGTCGAATATCTTCCCACCTATACTGTAAGAAAATGAAAAGGACAAGTCAAATCTCTTGTATGACAACAAATTAGTTAAACCACCATAAATATCCGGAAGTGAACTCCCTTGAAAATACAACGTAGCTTCTGTTTGATTTTGCGTTGTGGTTCTGCCTGTTATATTGCCATTTGCATCTACAATATCTTTGTACCAGGTTGCTTTTCCATTCTCCGGATTTACTCCTGCCCATTCTTTAATATAAAAATCGTACACTGAACCGCCCTCTACCATCTTTTTAGTATTCCCATACTGACCAATTGATCCGGTTAGAATTTCTTCCTGCGGCAGCTTTGTTATTTTATTTTTGTAATGTCCGAAAATAAGTGTGACATCCCATTTGAAATTATCATTTTGTATGGGAACTCCGGTAATTTGTCCATCAATACCCCGATTACTTAAAGATCCAATGTTCGCGCTGATACCACTGTATCCCGTTGATGGTGAAAGTGGTTTTTCAAACAATAGATCTTTCGATTGTCTGTCGTACAAGTCTATTTGGGCGATAAGTCTGTTGTTAAACAGCGAAATATCGATCCCGACGTTACGGTTAAGATTTGTTTCCCACTTCAGTTCGGGTGTGGGCAAATCTGAAGGGAGTAGGCCAAGCATATCCAAACTGTTGTAAATGGAGTAAAAACCTCCATAGGCATAATTCCCGACATTGTCGTTTCCTTGAGCCCCGTAGCTGAAACGCAGGTTCAGATTATCTATTTTATCGTTATTTTTCAAAAAGCTTTCTTGCTTTAAGTTCCAGCTTGCACCCACAGACCAGAAATTTCCCCATCGTGATTGTTCACTAAATCGCGATGAGCCATCGCGCCTAAAACTGGCCGAAAAGTGATATCTCTTCAAATAATCATAATCGATTTTACTTAACCAACTTGCCAAACGGTAGTCGTAGGAGGTTCCGTCAAAAACACCGCTGATGGATCCGGCAGAAGGTTCAGTTTTATCCAAGATCTGAAATCCAGTCCTGCTTCCCGAGAGAGAAGAATTGTTACTTACAAAAATTTCGGGCCCGGCAAGTAAATTAAAACTGTTATCTTCATTGACCTTTAATGTATAATCCACAAAACTGTTGAGTGTATAATTCAGCGTACGGTTGGAGCTACGGCTTGCGGTTCCTGCACCTTCAGAGATCACGCCTGTTACATAATACGGATGTGAATAACTGTGCGAAGTACCGGCACGATAATCAAAACTGGCCGAATTTTTAATAATCAATCCTTTTATGAATGTTATATCTAAATTTGTTCTTAACAATAACGCATCGGTTTTAGTGCCCGAGATGGCATGTTCCGAACTTCCTAATATATTGGCTCCACTGGCTGCTGTTGTTGGCCGCCAAAGACCGTAATCCCATTTCTTTTTTCCGTTTTCATCCAGTACGTAAGTACCATCCGGATTTCTTTCATGGACGGGATAAATATTCGAAACCAAACGTTGAAAATTAGCAAAGTTACCTGTACTGCTGTCACTTTGTCCGGGAGATTTCTGGAAACTCGAATTAAAAAAAACATTTGCACCTGCGCTGAGCCAATTATTGACTTTAGACTGTACATTAGTCCTGAAGTTATATCGCTCGAACTCCGATGTTCTGATCCATCCCTCTTCATTTAAATATCCGCCTGAAAAGAAATATCGTGTATTCTCACTTCCACCGTTTATGCTTAAATTATATTGCTGACGAATACCGATTCGAGATATCGCTTCTCCCCAGTCGTCATTCCAAAGCGGAACTGCCCCTGCAACCAACTTTCCGTCAGTTCCAACCGGAATTGGATACTCTGGTCCAAAAATGTTTACCTTAAGGGAGCCGTCAACTAAATAATTAGATGCATAAAGTGCTGCTTCCGACGCAGATTTTCCCTGATCTACTTGAGTATTACGTAATGCTTCCCACTGTAATTCGTAATACTCCCGGGGCGACAGATATTCGTAATCCTTCACTGCTCTATCGGTAAATCCCAGGCTTGTGGATACGTTTACTATTGGTTTAGTATTCAACCTTCCGGATTTGGTGGTTATCACGATTACCCCGTTTGCTCCTCTTGAACCGTACAATGCACTCGCGGTTGCATCTTTTAATATAGAGATAGACTGGATATCTTTTCCACTGATGTTGTTCGGATTTGCATCCGGCACTCCGTCAATCACAAAAAGTGGTGATGTTGAAGCGTTTACAGAGCCTATACCCCGAACGTAAATTGCTGCATCTGCACCCGGCTGTCCTGCTTGTGCAATGGACTGAAGCCCCGGTACGTTTCCTTGTAGTGCCTTTCCTACAGATGTAATCTGAAGTTTTTCCAGTTTTTGACCACTAACCACAGCTACGGAACCCGTGTAATCGGACTTTCTAACCGTGGTGTATCCTACAACTACCATTTCATCCAACACATTTATATCTTCCACAAGCGTGATCACTGCCGATATCCCGGCATCGTAGATATCAATTTCCCGGGTTCTGTACCCCAAAAAGCCTACAGAAAGAGTTATTGGTAATGCATTTGTAGTTGAAAAACTAAAGTTGCCATCCGCATCTGTAACTGTACCCGTTTGAGTAGATTTTACAAATACCGATGCGCCTATTACGGGCTCATTGATTTCATCTACCACTTTGCCGCGCAATGTAATTTGACCAAAACTTTCCAAAAAACAAAATGCTGTAAAAATCAAAAGAAATATATTTCTATAAGTAAGAACTTCAATTCTCTTGTATATTGACGATGTTATATTCTTATCCATTGTCATGTTCTAATATTTCATAATTATTTCAGTTCGATGATGTTAGATAGATATCATCGAGTTTTTTTATTTCTAACGCAAGTTCCGCAGGTTCAAGATTAAGAAATCCGAATTGGTGATTAAATTCCTGACCGTCTGAAAGTATCCATTTTATGAAATTAATAATCTCCGCGTTATCATTTTCATAAGAGAATTTTATATCTGCAACAGGAATTAAGTCCGATTTTTCTCTTTCCAATAATTGTAGTAACTCATCGATATTTGCGTTGGCAAGTGCATCAGACAAATCTCTTTTCACATCTAATGGAAGTATCGCTAAATCATTCTTTAATTTACGCGTATCGCCATCAAACAAATAACTTATTTTATTGAAGCTAAGCCCGGTATTGTCTTTTTGAATTGCTTGAATTAAGAAAATATCGTCTCCAACAATTTTTTTTCCTTTAATATCTTCGCCTGGAAAACCAAAGTGAGCCGCAAAAGTTTCTGCACCTGATTTGGAGTTGTTACCGGAATAAACAGTCACGTTTGAAATCTCTTCCTTTTTCGACTTATTGCTGACTGCGAGAACACTTTCTTCAAAAAATAAATCTTTCAATTGCTTCGAGTTTATTTTCTTTTTTTTAATTTCCTGCAAGTAGGGATTCCGGATGTTTGCAACCGGAAGAATCGCATAACGCCCTACTGAAGAAATTGCCCGGCTTTTGTTCTTCTCTTCCACGTTTATAAGGTTACCCGAGCCTGTCAGAAAGACATCAATATCTTCTGCCCGGGTATTATTTGACGCAAGTTCAATTTGAATATCCGGATTAATTACTTTGAAATCTGAAATCCATTTTTTCAAAAGGGGTGTTATGAATTGTTCACTTTTAACAATTACTTTGTCTTTTGATCTGGAATTTTGAGCTGCTACAGTTATAGAAAAAATAAGAAATACAGCTGTAATATAGATAATTATACTTTTTTTCATTTTGAGTGATCTTTATTTTGATTATTAATTGGAATATATCTCTGTGTGAAAAATTTTACAAAAACAATACACAGAGTCATTTAGAACTACTGAATGGCGTAATTCTATAGAAATTTAAAAAGAGTCAGAAATTCAGAAAGAGGGGGAAGTAGTTAGCACATACACATTCGTGTACAACAAGGAAGGGCGGTAGTAGAAGAGGAAGGAGAAGAAAGATCGATTTGATTTGCTTTCCGCTGAAATAACAACTTAATAAGTTTCCCATCTATGAGAAAAATCAAGTTTTGATGTGGATTGATTTTAATGTTCATAGTTTTATACCTTTAAATTTACTTTGCAAAACTTTACGCTTTACCACACAAAGGTAAGGTGTGTGTTTTGTTTCTGAAATACCACGTTTATGGTATTTTTAATAAAAAATTAATTCCACGATGAATAAGCAATGTCACGGTAAATCAGAAAACAATCGTAGCAACCTGTTATTGTAGTGCTTACACACTTATTGGGTTAGTGTGAACAAAAACAAAAAACGCCTCATACGAGGCGTTTTAAATTCTTTTGCAGAGCTTTTATCTTAAGCTCGGATCATTAAACGTATCACCCTGACGAACATCTCCTGTTAAGAAGCCTTTCTTATACCATGCTGTACGTTGCGCCGCTGTTCCGTGCGTGAAAGAATCGGGGACTGTATAGCCCATCGCTTGTTTTTGCAATGTGTCATCGCCTACTGCAGTAGTTGCACTAATTGCCGACTCAAGGTCACCGTCTTCGATGAGAATCGTATTCATTCGCTGAGCCTGATTTGCCCACAGTCCGGCAAAAAAGTCAGCCTGAAGCTCCAGCTTAACCATAAGTCTGTTAAACTCTGCTTCGCTTATGCGGCCACGATACTGATTCACCTGATCCATAATACCTAATAATTTCTGCACATGATGCCCAACTTCGTGTGCCGTTACGTAAGCTATTGCCATTTCACCCCGCGCACCGTAATCACGAATCAACTGGTGAAAAAAGTTTAAATCGATGTACACTTTTTCATCAGCAGGGCAATAAAATGGACCTACCGCAGAAGATGCATGTCCGCAACCCGAACTTGTGGCATCGGTAAAAGTTACCAACGTGGGTGGGCGATAGCTCTCTCCCATTTGTTTTTTGAACAGCTCTGTCCAAACATCATTTGCACTGTTAAATACGCCGAGGGTGAACACTTTCAGGTCTTCGTTTTCGTTTATACGAGACTGGTCAACCACTTCTTCTGATGTTTGGCCGGGAACTACACTGTTTACCATATCAATGGCCTGAAAAGGATTTTTCCCCAGCAGCAGAGCGATAATGGCAACAATAATCATTCCTACACCGCCAAATGCAGCACCACGTTTCATTCCCCTGCCACGACGATCTTCGTAATTGGCCTGGCTGTCGCTTCTATTTATCCACTTCATATCTGATATCGAATTTTGGGTTTTGATTATTTCTTTAATTCAAACGCAAATCTACATTTTTTTGTTTTGAAAAATAAATAAAAGTGGAAAGTTTTTGTAAAATAGGTGTTTTAATGCATCAGAGTTCTCTGATTTTCACATTTTTGAACCAAATTGCATATCCATGATCTTGCAAGCCGATATAACCTTCTCTTGAGATACCTTCCTGAAATCCGGGGAAACTTTTGAATTTGCTATTTTCCACCATTCTGTCCCAATCGGCTGTCCACAATCTATATTCAACAACTTTAATTCCATTTTGAGTATGGGTAACTCTGCCTTTATCCACACGAATAACTATCGTGTTCCATTCTCCGTATGGGTTTACTGTTTTAGGATCAGCAGGTAACATATCATAGAGCGAACCCGCCAAATGGCTGTCAATCTTATTATCACTGGCGTTTTCATTGTCCAAAATCTGAACTTCGGGAGCAGAACTGTATATGGCTTTGCTCTTTTCTTCACGCACGTTGTAAAAAATCCCCGAATTGGCTTCTTTCTCAGCTTTCCAATCAATCGATAATTCAAAATTTCTAAATTTCTTGGCAAAATAAATTAAATCGCCGCCCACACCTTGTCCGGGTCTTGCGTTGGGACCTTTAAATACTTTCATGGCATTGTCTTCAATTGTCCAGTTATCAGGAACGCTATTACCGTTGTACTGACGCCATCCTGTAAAATCTTTACCGTTAAACAAAAGTGTCCATCCTTGTTTTTCCTCTTTACTTGTTAATTCATTGTTTTTTGCAGAACGTGTTGCTCCACAGGAAACAAGGAAAAGCGTTGCTAACAGATAAACCCATGCTGTTTTCATTTTCTTGAAAATTTTAAAAAGTTATGTAATTTATTTATAAAGTATTCTATTTTTAAGAGATAGAGATAGATCAAGATCAGACGATGTTAAACAGGAATACCCCCCGTTTTAAGCTCAATCAACTCCGATTCATTCTCGGTCAATATAAAATAGACAAAAATACAACGATAAAAAAAAGTAACTTAGCTATTTGGCAATCTTACTTTAATTTCGAATGCTTTAGCCGGATTTTGCTCCAACAGAAGATGGATATCTTCTTGTGAGAATCCATCGTTTAATAAAGCGGGCACTAGCTTCTTAAAGAGAGTTGTAAATCCTCGAACTTCTCCTCCATCGGGTTTAGCCGGATCGAACCAGCCGGCATCGTGCGACAATAGCACTCTGTGTAACAAGTTCTCTTCTTTTAGTTCTTTTATCATTCGAACATAATCAGAAATATTATCATCACTCAAACCATCTAAGCTGACCCAAGCACCCCGATGAGCAGCTTCGATACGTTTATTTGAATCTTTTTCAGCCTGCGCATGTACCCATATAAAAGCATCGGGAGAGACACCTTCTTTCTCCAATATGGCAATTTGTTCAAAAGCGAGAATCGATGGTCCGGTATGCGATGCAATTACCAATCCTGTATGCAGATGTGCTTTAGCAGCAGCACTTATGAGTTTAGCGTGCATCTCAGATAAATTATCACCGTTAACTCCGATTTTCACAAACCCCGGTTTGATTCCGGTTCCTCCAATTCCGTTCTTCCACTCGTCTATCCAACGCTCCGACAGTTCTTCAGCAGTTTCATCAAACGCAAACCCGGGAATGAATTTGTTATCTACAGCCCCATAAAAACCGGTGTTTGTGAGAATGTTCACACCCGATCTTTTCGATAACTCCTGTAGTAAAAGTACGTCGCGTCCCAAAAAATCCGGCGTACAATCCACAAAGGTCCGACATCCGGCCTCTTTTGCTTCCAACAAAAAAGGCAGCATTTTTTTGATCACTTCATCTCTGTTCCATCTGTCATCTGAAATAGAATCAGCCCCAATAAAATCTACCAATAGATGTTCATGCGTAAGAAACGCACCTGCCGAATCAACTGAAACAGACCCGTTCACAGTCATTATCTCTCTGTACTCTTTTGACATACTGCATGCTGAAAGCAAAAGCAGTGTAAGAAAAGTCAATATTACTCCTGGGATAAATCTAAACATCTTATATGAATTTCAGGTTTTTAATAGATTTCACAAAATAATACAAAAAAAACGAGATATAATCCCGTTTTCTCACTTTTTTCAATTATCGAAGTTTTTAATGGGGAAGATGTTCTTCAGCATTGTAGGAAATTTCAATTTCACGTGCCAAAAACGATTCGTTTCCGGCTTCATCTGTACAGTAAATTATGAAATGATAGTGACCTTCTTTAAGAGGTTTTCCACCAATTTCTGCAGGAATTGTCATATGATGATGGTACAAGTTGACTTCTTTTTTTCCAAAAATAGCTTCATCACCTAATTTAATAAAATCGGCCTCGGTCCACGTCTTTTCGAATGCAACAGAATCTGTAACCGCACGTGTGCCCGCACTGTGAGTATGCCCATCAAAAGAGGCATGAATATTTATTTTGTATGATCTTAACGCCAAATCATCTGTCAACATTGCATCAAAATGAATTTCAGTCCCCGGTTTGATTAACTCATCTTCAGCAGGTGTTTTCAAATTAATGGCAGGTTTCTGACTATCTATCTGTTTTTCTTCGCACGACGAGAAAATGACAACGTTAATTACTAAAACTGTAGCTAATATTAATTTTTTCATAATTTATTAAGAAATTTAGAATGGAATTTTTAAAATAAACTGAATATTTCGTCCCGGTTCGGGTACATTTAACTTTCGATAAAAACTCAAATGGTTGTAAAATGATGTATCTAAAATATTCTGCACCTGAAAGTCGGTAAAAAAGCGGAAGTTATTTACTTTCCAGTTCATACTGCACAACACGTTAAAAAGAGATGCGCCGGGCGTTTTTTCTTCATTGTTAGATACACGGTTTTGACGCATAACGTTTTGGTTCTCCAAGCTCACGGAATATTGCATCAATTTGCCTTTTCCGTGATCTGAATAAGTAAGAGCCGCTAAAACATTCATGGGTGGCGAAAATGGCAACGGATAACCGTTATTTGTATTTTTGTTGTACGTGTACTCCATATTCGCAGAGAATAAAAAGTTTTCCGTGAATCGATAACCCAATTCCACTTCACCTCCAATCAAAAAAACACGTGACTGAGTATATTCATAGATCTGCCCGGCATGTGGCAATACCGACCATTCTCCAGTAGGATTCAGGTAAATATAGTTCGAAAAATAGGTAGTGAACTGATTGAGAGAAAAATTAAACACCCTGTTGCTGAAAGAATAATCCAAGTCGAACTGCAACGCCGTCTCGGGATTTAGACTTGGGTTTCCTTTTTCGTGCCGAAATGCTCCGTGATGCACTCCGTTTGATGCCAGCTCATTAGCCGATGGTAAACGAAAGCTCCTTCCGATATTTATTTTAAGCGAATTTTCGGAATTCAAATTATATGCTACTCCTACTGCTCCTGAAAAGGAGTGAAAATTCTTGTCCAATGCCTCAGCACGTTGTGCATAAAAGCCAGCATCTACCTCGTTATATCCACCGGATTTCAGGTGATCTGCCAGTGTTTGGTCATAAAAATCACGTGTATCCAATTTTCCCAAATCGTAGCGTACACCTCCTGTAAGGATCAGATTTTGCCGGATATTGTAAGTCGAAGCGAAAAAAACACTACCCATATAGCGATCGTAATTCGGCATCAAGAAAGAATAACCTGCTATCCTGTTTTGCTGAATTTCGGCAGATAAGCCCACTACTTTATTCCATCTGCTTTCTTTATCAAACAACAGCCTGGAATTTAATGAAGTGGTTTTCAATCGAAAGTTCAGTTCCAGGTCAGGATTAGATTCAGGTACCGGCTGATTGGCGTAGTGGGTGTGAAATTTAGACATTTCTTTCCGGTCGTTTTGCTGAAAACCAACGTTGAAATAAAATGAAGAATTATCGAAACTGATATCTGTTTCGTGAGAAATCTTAAAGTGATTGGATGTGCTGAAAGGAAAATCAATATTGAAAGAGTTTCCATCAGGTGCTAACCGATTTAAATCAGGAATGCCGTGTGAACCGGGAAAAAATCCGTTTTTAGAGAATATGTTGGCTATGTATGTCCAGGAACTCACATTATCACGACTGTAGTTCAGGGCCAAAGATGCATTTAACTCTCTTCCTGCAGTATTTTTCAACCTGCGGTTATGGATAGGCATTTTCCACGTTAGATAAGTAATGGTATCTGTTGGAACCCGGTAATCAGCAAAGGTTTGAGCAGTTATCCGCCCACGAAAAAACCAGTTCCCGCTTTTCAGACTTGTCATGGTTGTTATCCCCAGTAGATTATTATTCGATTTAGCGATGAGCGAAACGTCACCCCATGTTATATTTTCTTTCGGCACTTCTGCAGGAAGTATTTCAATAGCACCGCCGATAGCATCTGAACCAAAGAAAAGAGACATCGGGCCTTTGTGGATCAACACCCTGTCCACATCGTACTGATCGATATCCAACCCGTGATCGGCGCCCCACTGTTGGTTTTGTTGAATAATTCCTTTATCGGCCACAACCACCCGATTGAATCCTAAACCACGAATTACAGGCTTAGACGCTCCCGCACCGATATCCATCGATGAAATTCCCGGTAGTTTCGCCAGTGAACTTGAAAAGTTAACCGAATTATTTTTCAGGAAAAATGAGCGTTCAATCTCTTTCGCCGAAATGGCAGACGGTAATGAAGTTCTACTGTTTTTTCCACTCACAACAACTTCATTCAATGAAAAATAAATCGGTTCAAGATGAAAATGTATCGTTGTGTCAGATTCCAGGTATATATCTTCCGAAAATGGCTTATAACCTACAAAACTAATTTGCAGCGTATAATTTCCTTTTTGGGGTGAATCGAAAAAGAAATTACCGTTTCCATCGGAAACAGTGACAATTTCAACCGGCTGTAAAACAACAGCAGCACCCGGTAATGATTCTCTCGTTAGCGCATCACAAACGTAGCCCTTAAGTGTAATCGACTGAGAGTAAGATGACAGAAAAATAACGGCAAAAGCCGCAACCAAAACAATCTTTTTCATACGGAGAAATCAGGGATCAATTGCATGCAGCGCAAAGTCCTTCGACAACCATTGATACGTGGTGACGAACAAATCCTTGCGGCAATTCGATATTTAACTGTAAATTATTTTGCAGACAAAAGACTCCATCACACCTGCTGCAATGGAAATGTGAATGTATGTCCTGTCCCTGACATTTCTGACGCGTAACAGCATATTTGGTGGTATTGTCCTGCAAAACAATTTTGTGAATGGCCCCGGCATCTTCCAGAGTTTTAAGCGTACGATAAAATGTAACCCGATTGAAAAGTTCCGGTATTGAAGCTTTCATTTCGCTTTCAGCCAACGCAGCTTTACTTTCCAGCAACTCGCTTAGAATAAGCTTACGGCATCCTGTGCTCTTTAAATTGTGTTTATGTAAAATATTTTCAACAGTCATAATGCAATATTACTACAAATGCAACAATGATGCAAATGTAATACTGTTTCACTAAATGGCAAAAAAGATTTGAGAAATTTAAGCTTTTTTTGGTGAAATGAGAGTCGAAGATATCATTAAGGATTCAAGGTAGAATGTGGACTATTAAGTGGAATACGCTGAAATACTTTAAAGTAAAGGTTTATCGTCAGTTTCACAACCAACCCTCCTCACGGTCAGTAAGCAGCCCGGTCACTTTCGTTTTCACTTTGTCCTCTCGAGCCACTTGTTTGCCAGTTCTGTATCGTAACCCAACTGTTTTGCCTTCTCGAAATCGGCTTTAGCAGCAAATTTATCGAACTGATCCAAACGAAGTCTGCCTCGTAAGATATAGAAATAGGGATTTTCTTTTTCACTGTTTTCTATAGTGTGAAGGTCAGCCGCAGCTTTTGAAAAACGATCAGTATTCACGTAACACTCAGCCCGGTTGAGATAATATACCGAATTTATTCTTGTTTCTGTATTGATAATATCTGTGTAGACTTTTTCTGCTTCTGTCCAATTATCGTCGAGTTTAAAAATCAGTGCTTTGCTAAGTTTAGTAAATAAATTATTAGGATCGATACTTTCACAAGTCTTAAAATCGGCTTCAGCACTTTTTCGATCATTTTGTTCCAAGAACAACAACCCGCGACGATAATATGCTTCCACGTTGGAGGGTTGTTTCCGGATAATGGAATTATAATCTTCCATAGCCTCATTAAACCTGTTCAAATCGCACAAAAGTGATGCACGATTATGCAAAACCAGAATTGGATCAGGATTATTTGCAATTGCCGCTGTCAGTGAAATATAGGCATCATCAGTCAATCTCAACTGACGTTGCAAAATGCCTAAATTCAACAGAAGAACAGCATTGTTTTCGTTTGCAGGATCTAATTTCATAGCGCTTTGCAAAGCGTACATAGCACTATCGAGCTGATTGTTTTCGATATGCTTGGCCGATTTATCAACCCATTCAAAATAAGCATTGCCCTGTGCAGACAGTGACACATAAAAGAACACTGCAAATAAGCCCGTTAAATATTTCATTTTTATAATAAAATCAAGTAAAAAGCAAAATTACTCTATTTTTCGTAACTTTGTTCCCCAAATTTAATTAAAAGAACAAATATGCCATTAAATATCTTTAACTCAGCCGATTCGACAATCGTAAAAACGAGTGAAAGAACAGCTAAAATGATCAAGGAAGGTCGATTCGAAGACCTGGGAAGTCAATTAATCATGTGGGGTATTGATTTTCTTGGAAAGATTCTCGTAGCATTACTTCTTTTTTTTATCGGGAAATGGATAATTGGGAAAATCCGAAAGCTTGCCGATCAGGTTATGTCGAGAAGACAAATAGATACTGCATTGAAAGGTTTTTTAAAAAATGTATTGGACTTTTTCCTTTACCTGCTCCTTATCATATTTATAATAAATATTGTTGGAGCACAAACAATATCAATTGCTGCACTTATCGGCTCGGCCGGATTGGCTATCGGTTTAGCCGTAAAAGATAATCTGGCAAATTTTGCCGGTGGAGTTATGCTACTTTTTAATAAACCGTTTAGAATTGGTGACTACATTGAGGCTCAGAATTTAGCGGGAACAGTTCAAAGCATCGGCATTCTGTACACTACTCTTACAACAGCGGATAATAAAACCATTTACATTCCAAACGGACCTTTATCGACAGGAAATATAACCAACTTCAGTACCCAGACAACCAGGCGTGTAGATATCACAACAAGCATTGAGTATGGAACAGATGCGGAAATAGTCAAAAAGATGCTGCTCGACATTGCAAAAGCGAATACAATGGTATTGGAAAATCCTGAGCCATTTGCCAGAATGACAAAAATGAATGAACATTCTATCGATTTCGCACTTCGTGTTTGGGTGAAACAGAATAATTTTTGGGCAGTAACACACGATTTGAACGAAGAAATCTATAAACAGATTAACGAAAAAGGATTGGTGATTCCGTTCCCTCAAATGACTGTTCATTTGTCAAATCCGGCTGAAAAGGTATGATAAATAAAGCTATAACTTATAAGCAACGCCTGGAAATTTACAAGAAGTTAGCCGATATAAACAAAGAAAAAGCTGAAAAACTCAGAAAAAGCCTTTTAACAAACAGCATCTTTCGATTAATCGTTTTCCTGATTATTGCTGTTATCGCGTATTTTATGTTTGTAAAATATGTTTGGCTTGCCACAGTTTTAGTGACGGTAATTATTGCTTTTCTACTGCTGTTACGCCGTCATGCAAGGCTTTCGACTGAAAAGGATCGCACTGAAACAACCCAAAAAATAGCTGAAGATGAACTGAAGGCGTTTGGAAACGACTTTTCGCCTTTTAACGGTATACCGGAGCGAATAAATCCGGCTCACGATTTCAGTTTCGATTTGGATATTTTTGGAAATAATTCTGTGGTACAGATTATCAACCGGACTTCGCTAAAAATCGGTCAACAAAAGCTTGCCGATACATTGGAAAATCCTTTAACTGAAAAAAATGCGATACTTGCGCGACAGCGCGCCATCGCCGAGCTTACAGAAAAGGAAGACTTCTGCCTGGACTTTCGTGTTACAGGCTGTTTATCGGGTGATTCAGTTTCAAATACAGAAGAAATAAAAAACAAATTTGCAGAGAAATCGATTTTCCGGAATCCATCTGTTTGGAGACTTTTAATTATAGCCATCCCTGGTATTTATGTGCTCTGTATTATTTTGTCAATCGCCGGGATAATACCCGGTAATTGGCTTGGATTATTATACACTATCACATTGGCAATATCAATTATTCCGATGAAAAAAGTAAGTGTTTTATGGACTACCTTTGATAAAAAGGCGACTACATTATTAGCATATTCACAACTATTCAAGCAAATAGAAAATACGCAATTTGAGAGTGAATTACTAGAGAGTTTACAGAAAAAAATTAAGGGAGAGAGATCGGCATCACAACGCATTAAACAACTGGCAAGTCATATTCAAAACCTCAATTCGGCGTTTGCTTTTCCTGTTTTGCTAATTGTAAATCCATTATTATGGAATGTGCTTTACTCATTGAAGATCGGGAACTGGCTAAAAACAAACGGTATAAAAACACAAACCTGGTTCTCCGTTTTAGCCGAATTCGATGCACTTATTTCTCTAAGTACATTTGCTGTCAATAGACCGGAATACACATTTCCCGAAATTTCCGATACATTTTGTTTCACAGGAAAAGCATTAGGACACCCACTTATTCCACGCGAGAAATGTGTAAAAAACGACATCGACATATCCCGGAAACCTTACTTTATGATCGTTACCGGTGCCAACATGGCAGGGAAAAGTACCTATCTGCGTACGGTTGGCGTAAACCACCTGCTCGCATCAATCGGGCTGCCGGTATACACAGATAATATGACTTTTATGCCGGGACAACTGCTTACCAATCTCCGCACCGCAGACTCGCTCGTAAACAGTGAATCGTACTTCTTTGCCGAATTAAAACGACTGAAAATGATTATAGAGCGATTGGAGTCGGGTAAACAGGGATTGTTTATTATTTTGGATGAAATTTTAAAGGGCACAAATTCTCAGGACAAACAAAAAGGATCTTTACAACTCATGAAACGATTGCTGAAACTGGGAGGAAACGGTATTATTGCTACTCACGATTTGGCATTGGGAGAATTGGAAAACGAGTTTCCTCAAGAAATTAAAAATTTCCACTTCGATGCGAGAATCGAAAACGATATTCTATCATTCGATTATAAACTGCAACACGGTATTGCAAAGACAATGAATGCTTCATATCTGCTGAAAAGCATGGGAATTACAGAATAAGGCAACAAACTCATCTTAAAAAATATAATATCAATTTCTCATCCTGATTCGTCGACTAACAGTGAGGAATCTTTGAGTCACACTTTTGTCCAGGTTTAAAACTTTGAAAAAATTGTCATATCTCAAAACTCGGAATTGAAGTGGAATTTAATATTTTTAAAATCTTGTTGCGCCATCATTAACAAATAATTCGATTCAGCCAAGAAGACATCCCTACCCTCTTTGTCAGAAGCCATATATTGATATTTCCGCTTCTTAAAATCGACCAACTGTGCAGCATCATCACTCTCAATCCAGCACGCTTTGAAAAGGCTGATGGGCTCCCAACGACATTGAGCACCGTACTCATGCAACAAACGATACTGAATTACTTCAAACTGGAGCTGCCCAACAGTCCCGATGATTTTTCGTCCGTTAAACTGGTTGACAAAAAGCTGAGCCACACCCTCGTCCATCAACTGATCAATACCTCGTTGAAGTTGCTTTGACTTCATCGGATCGGCATTTTCGATATATTTGAACATTTCTGGCGAGAAGCTTGGAAGTCCTTTAAAATGAAGTTCTTCGCCCGATGTAAGGGTATCTCCTATTTTGAAAGTCCCTCCATTATCAGGTAAACCCACAATATCACCGGCGTAGGCTTCGTCTAAAATCTCTTTTTTCTGTGCCATGAACGCCGTTGGTGATGAGAACCTCATCAAGCGGTTGAATCGGATGTGTTTGTAATTGACATTGCGTTCAAATTTTCCCGAACACACTTTCACAAACGCGATACACGACCGATGGTTTGGATCCATATTGGCATGAATTTTAAAGATAAATCCCGAAAAGGGTTCCTCATAAGGATCAACCACCCGCTCTTCGGCTTGTATAGGCTTAGGCGATGGTGCAATCTGCACAAAGCAATCCAACAGTTCTTTCACACCGAAATTGTTAAGCGCTGAACCAAAGAACACAGGTGCAAGCCGTCCGGCAAGGTATTCATCCCTATCAAACTCAGGATAAACTTCGGTTAACAATTCCACATCATCGCGTAGCTTTTTCGATAAATTACCACCGATATGTTTCTCAAGTTCAGGCGACTGAATGTCCAAATGAACTGATTCGGTTACTATCTGTTTGCTTGGCTGATAAAGATCGAGACAATTCTCAAACAAATTATAGACACCCTTGAAGCGTTCGCCCATATCTATCGGCCAGCTCAACGGCCGCACGCTGATTTGCAGTTCTGCTTCCAGTTCATCCAGAATTTCGAACGGATCACGTCCTTCACGGTCGAGTTTGTTCACAAAAATCATCACCGGCGTATGGCGCATCCGACAAACTTCCATAAGTTTCCGGGTTTGTGTTTCCACACCTTTTGCTACGTCTACCACCACAATAACACTATCCACAGCCGTAAGCGTGCGATATGTATCTTCGGCAAAATCCTGGTGGCCAGGAGTATCAAGAATATTTATTTTATGGTCATTGTATTCAAATCCCATTACAGATGTGGCGACGGATATTCCACGCTGTTTCTCGATTTCCATCCAGTCGGAAGTGGCTGTTTTCTTTATTTTATTCGATTTTACGGCTCCCGCCACGTGAATGGCACCGCCGAAAAGCAATAATTTCTCCGTTAATGTGGTTTTCCCCGCGTCGGGGTGACTAATGATGGCGAACGTGCGCCGGCGTTGTATTTCTTGTTTCAATAACATAAATTGACTGATAGCATAAGATTCTTCTCTTCGTCCGGAATGACAGACAAATAAATTGGCAAAACGTCATGCTGACGGTAGGAAGTTTCTAATTTCAAATTATTTTTTTTAAACATCTTCCAAGCGCTTCTTCCCACTGTGGAATGATAACACTGAATGCAGATTGAATTTTTGATTTATCCATTACACTGTACATCGGCCGTACGGCGTCAGTTTTATATTCTTTGGTTAGAATTGGATTTAGTCGACAACCGTTTACGGCAGCCAGTTCTTTTATCTTTTCAGTGAAGCCGAACCAGGTTGTTTCGCCCAAATTGGAGAAATGATAAACTCCGGATTTCCATTCGCTTGATTCGAGAATAACGAATATCATTTCTGCAAGATCAGCGGCATAAGTAGGTGTTCCGTGTTGATCAGCGACGATGTTGAGTTCATCGCGTTCATTCATCAAGCGAAGCATCGTTTTCACGAAATTATTCCCAAATTCTGAATACAACCATGATGTACGGATAATCACCCAATCTTTGGCAAATTCTTTTATTGCTTCTTCACCTTTCAGTTTCGCCTTACCGTAAACCGAAACCGGATTGGTTACTGCATCTTCTTTATAAGGAGCCTTTGCAGTGCCGTCAAAAACATAATCGGTGGAGATATGAATAATTTTCGCACCCGATTTTGCCAGATTCTCAGCTCCGGTATAGTTCACCTTATATGCGGTCTGCTCATCGGATTCCGCCTTATCCACTGCTGTGTAAGCAGCGCAATTGATAATGTATTCTATGGAATTTTCTTCCACATAGTAATTAATTTGCTCGGCATCTGTAATATCCAGCAGATCAAAATCGGTAAAGAAAAACCGGAATGGAGTACCTGTTTTTTCCGATAATTGCTGTAACTCCATTCCCAATTGCCCGTTTGAACCTGTTACCAGAACATTTTTTTGAACCAATCCGTAATAAAATGTTTCTTTTTTAGTAACGGTTTCAGTTCCGCCAAGATGCTTGTTTGAGCCGGTGTAAATTGCCATGATTACAATGTTTAAAATTTAAAGTAAGAAGTTCAATCCTAACTTTGAACCCTGAACTGTAAACTCTGAACTTTTATTTTTAATTTTGCACAAAAGTACTACGAAAATGGCAAACTTCCATATAATTGAAACAGGTTATTTCTTTGCGGACGGTGGCGCTATGTTTGGCCCTATTCCAAAAAAATACTGGCAAAAGCGATATCCGTGCAACCACAATAATATGTGTCTGATGACAATGCGATGCCTTTTTATTGAAACCGATGATCGAAAAATCTTGGTAGATTGCGGTGCAGGCGATAAACAGTTGGATAAACTAAAATATTATCAACCACACAATTTAAAGAATTTGGTAACGGAGATTGAAAATATCGGTTACATGGCCGATGAAGTTACCGATGTAGTACTCACACACCTGCATTTCGACCATTGCGGTGGTGGAACTGTTTTTAATGATAAAGGAGAAGTTGTGCCGACGTTCCCTAAGGCCACTTATTGGCTAAGCCAGGCTCAATGGAAGAATTATAGAAATCCGGTGATGTACGAGAAAAGTTCGTTTTTCACAGAAAATATCGAACCTGTTTACGAAACTGGCCAATTGCGATTAATTGACTCTGACACAAATATTTGCGAGAATATTAGCCTAAAACTTTATGATGGACACACACCCGGACAGATAGCCGTTTTCTTCGATAACGACAGTAAAAAAATCGTTTTCCCTGCCGATATTGTACCCACTTCCGCTCATTTACCATACGGTTGGCTTTCGGCATACGACAATAACGCTGCATTGGCCATGGAAGAGAAGAAACGATTTTTTGATGAATTGAAAACCGAAAATGCCATGCTTATCTTTTTCCACGATACGTATACGAAAACAATGAAAATTTGAACTCAAAAGCTAAATTTTGTTTCCAAATTATAGACTTATTGTCTGCGTCATAATATAATTCTAAATCCGAACTTTTTTGTCGCTTTTTATGTTTTAAATACACAGTTTAAAACTCTAAAAAATAAAATTATGGCTAAAAAATTATCGATAACATTGGCAGGTGCTTTGTTATTCTTATTCGTATTAACTGCATGTGGCGGACATAAGGGTGAAGTTGTTGAAAGCGGCACATATAACGGAACCATATCGGAAGTAAATCCCGATGAAAGGGAAATCTACGTAAAAACTCCCGATAATAAAACGCTGGAACTTTATTTCACTGATGCTACAAATCTCACCCAAAACGGCACAGCCGTTGAGTTCTCAGCCTTAAAGGTTGGCCAGCTTGTGGAAGTTACAGTAGAGAAAGTCGGCAAAAGACTTGATCCACTACGAGTAGATATAAAATAGTAACAACAGTATGGAACAACTTCCAGATATGTGGCGGACAGAGGTTATTCATCCTCTGTTCGTTCATTTTCCCATAGCGCTGTTCTTAATCGGTTCGCTTGTTTTGGTTGCAAGAAGGGCAAATCTTTTTCCGTCATATAATCAGCAACTCCATTTCACAGCACTTCTTATGCTCACAATAGGTACGTTGGGTGCCTGGGCTGCCGTAATAACCGGTCAGATGGCGTATGAAGTAGTAGGAAGGACATTATGTGACCCAACTGTTGTTCACTCGCACGAGACATTTGCAAAACTCACTGCAATAATATTCACTGCAATAACAATTATCGAATTTGCAAACAGCAAATACAAAAAAGGGTATTTTGTTAAGAACAAGAGCATTAGGAAAGGATTGGGAATTCTTTGTATAGTAATGGCATTATCGGGTATTGCTACAATTTTATATACAGGGCACTTGGGCGGAAAACTCGTATATCAACAAGCAGCCGCAGTACACGTACCATCAGAAGATTGTGTTGAATTTGAGTGATGTTTAAAATTCAATTTTACCAATCTTAAAAATATATTTATCTTTGGAAAAACATAAATAAAATGAAAAACATACCGGCTTTTATTCTAGTGACAATAATTCTTTTAATTTCTTGTACAAAAAATGAAGATGAAATCACAGAAAAGAGCAACAGACTAAAAATCAGTTTTAAAAGCGAAAAAGAAACTGCCGAAATATTCGAACTTGCAAATTTTTATTTCGTTTCCAATAATGATTTCGATTTTTTGGAATTGCGAGAAACATACGATTCGCTTGTATGGAACGTAAAAAACATACAAGGAACGCAAAAACTGTATAGTCATACGCCAAGTTCCTCCAATTTCATCTTTAATTGGTCTACAAACTTTTTTTATCCGGGGAGCTACACAATATATCTCTTTGGGTATAAAAATAACCAAATCGTTCAGAAAGATTCAATCAACTTTGGTATCACCAACAGTAAAGATTTTCTGGGGTATGATTGGGCAGAAATTACGGACTCTGATAAATATAATATCGGATATCACGACGCATTTTCAAATTACAATTTTTCCACCCGTAAAACAAAAAATGATGGCATCACTTCTGTAACCTTATTGCATATGAATGATAAAGATCAGGGAGATTTTGATTATGCAGGAGAAACAAAAAAAATTCTTTATGACTATATCTGCAAAATCTACTCCCAACCAACTTACATCGAAAATGACAATAAAGATTTGTTGATGGAAAAATATAAAACTCTATTCAAAAGTCCACAAGCGAACACTGTTCCAGTGTGTATATGGATAACAAAAACATCCAATATTGCGCTTATAGATTATCTGAAAATGGACTATTACAACAGTGCCAAGTTCAGGATTTACGCTGAACCTAAAAATTGATTTTATATTATTGATGAAGGATTTGCTTTCAACACTATCAAGCTTCCATCCATTGTAGAAATATACAACGTAAAAAAGAATAGTATAGCTTTGTAAAATAGACAAAAAATATCAGTCTTTGCCTTACAGCCTTTTGTTTTAAATATCTTTTATTATAAAAGAACTATCATACACAATAAATAATCTAAAACACGAACATTTATGACGTACATTCCAGATGAAAACCGTTACAACAAAATGATCTACAACCGAACAGGGAAAAGCGGTTTGCTATTGCCTGCCATTTCACTCGGTTTATGGCATAATTTCGGTGACAATGTTGCGCATCAAGTAAAAGCCAAAATCTGTACAACAGCATTTGATCTTGGTATTACCCATTTTGATTTAGCCAACAACTACGGTCCACCTCCGGGAAGCGCCGAAATTGCATTTGGAAGGATCCTGCGAGAAGAATTCCATGGATTGAGGGATGAGTTAATTATCTCATCCAAAGCAGGGTATCTGATGTGGCCCGGACCATACGGTGAATGGGGAAGCCGCAAATACCTGATATCAAGTTGCGACCAATCGCTCAAACGACTCGGCGTAGATTACGTGGATATTTTCTACTCACACCGGGTTGACCCCAATACTCCACTTGAAGAAACGATGATGGCTCTGGATCAAATAGTTCGTTCGGGAAAAGCATTATATGTAGGTATATCGTCATACAACGCTAAAAGAACGCGTGAAGCTTATGCGATTTTAAAATCACTTGGAACACCATTCGTCATTCATCAACCCAGTTATTCAATGCTAAACCGTTGGATAGAAACGGATGGACTGCTTGATACGCTAGATGATTTGGGGTTGGGCTCTATCGTATTTTCGCCGCTCGCACAGGGAATGCTATCCGACAAATATCTGAAGGGTGATATTCCATCCGACAGCCGTGCAAGTCAAGGCGGTTCGTTAAGCACTAATTTCCTGAACGAAGCAAATATTGTTAATATAAAGGCGCTGAACGCTATTGCCCAAAGACGTGGACAAACACTTGCTCAAATGGCAATTGCGTGGGTATTACGAAATGGACGTGTAACATCGGCCCTTATAGGAGCAAGTCGTGTAGAGCAGGTTATTGATTGTGCAGGAGCTATCAATAACCTCGATTTTTCGCACGACGAACTCAACGAAATTGACCGATATGCCAAAGACGGTAATATCAACATTTGGCAGCAATCGTCTGATAGCTGAGCAGTGCACAAGAAACAGACCGGGAGGATTCATTCCCCCTCATTATATTGATATACAACTGAATTTGCATTGAGAATTCGAGTTATATCTTTTTTACGTCTAGTTTGAATTTACTACAGGCTATGAAGGATTTATGTACAGTGTGGTTTGAAACCGCACTGTACATTTTCATTAGAGGAAACGATAACTAAATTATAAAAACCAGCTATTTCTTCTCTTTAAAATACTCACTAAAAAACAACACCTGATATTTAATGGCATTTGCCCAATATTCCCAATTATGCACGCCAGGACGGGAAATATAATCGTGCGGAATATTTCTATAAAGTAGTTCACGATGCAGTTTTTCGTTAACATCATAAAAGAAATCACCGGTACCGCAATCGATAATTATTTTAGTGGAATTCGGCGTTAGTAAATGTAGTTGATTCATTACAGTGTTTCTCTCCCAATTATCAGGATATTCGCGTTGTGAACCCAACCATTTGGATAAATCCCAGTTATTTGAAAACGGACGGATATCTACTCCGCCGCTCATACTTCCGCAAGCGCCAAAAATATCCTGATGTCGGAAACCCAAATACAAACCGCCGTGCCCACCCATACTTAGTCCGGTTATGGCGCGGCCTTCACGGCTCTTAACAGTTTTGTAGTTTTTATCGGCCCAATCTATCAGTTCTTTCGAAACAAACGTTTCAAATTTGAATTCCGGATCAACAGGACTATCAAAATACCAGCTTCCGTAAGCTCCGTCCGGGCAAACGATAATCATATTATGCACATCGGCCAGTTCTTTAACCGCAGGCGCTTTGGTAACCCATCCTCCATAATTATCGCTGTAGCCATGTAATAAATAAAGAACCGGAAATTCCGATTTTTTAGAGTAAGAATCGGGAGTTATCACCACCGCTTTAATCTCTTTTTTCATAGATGGGCTGAAAATCTTAACCGTATCTACTTTCGAAGCATAGATCGTTACCGCCATACCAACAAAGAACAGGCAGCTGAATATAAAACGTTTTGTCATAATTGAGTTTTGAAAAATTTATTCAAAGATAGATATTTGACTCTATATTTTATTCTTTTTAAAAAAGAATACCTACTTTTATAAGTTTTAAAAAACAATTTGAACCCATTTAAAAAGGAGTTGTTATAAACGTACATTATTAAGCTGATTCTAAAAACTTATAAATATGGACATACAATTTAAACTTAACGACAACAGAGGGATTTTTTTCATTATGCAGGACACCCGACAAATTGCCGAACTCGATTTTGAAGTAAAAAGCAACATCTTAAATGCTTATCACACCGGTGTCCGGCCCGAACTTGAAGGACAGGGAATTGCCGCGAAACTGTTCGATGAAATGGTAAAATACGCACGCAAAAACGATTATAAAGTAATACCAAGCTGCTCATATATTCTGGCAAAATTTCGTCGTAATCCGGATGGATTCAGCGATATATGGTACCGTACTGAAGACGAGCCAACAGGTGACGCGTGCGGTATTAAACCAAAAGGATCATAATAAGTCAAAAAATTGTTTTTAAATAACCATAAACCTATAAAAATCGTTATTGACTATGGAATTAAACGTTGAAACTATCAGTGCTGTGGCACTTGGAATCGGATTGAGCGCAAGCGCCGGATTCCGTGTTTTCATTCCTCTTCTTGTTGCCGGGATTGCATCGCATTTCGGTATTTTGTCGCTGGGCGAAAGTTTCGCATGGATGGGTTCTATTCCGGCTCTTATCTGTTTCGGTGTTGCCTCAGTAGCTGAAGTGCTGGCCTATTACGTTCCTTTTGTCGATAATCTGCTTGACAGCATCGCAACGCCGCTTTCGGTAGGTGCAGGAACGCTGTTAATGACGTCGGTATTCCCCGCGGACAACGAATGGATGAAGTGGGTTATGGGATTTGTAGTTGGTGGCGGTGCGGCAGCTACTATCCAAAGCGGTAGCGCCATCACTCGATTGATGTCCACTAAATTTACAGCAGGAGCCGGCAATCCGGTTGTGTCAACAACAGAAGGCGTAGCCGCTACAGGATTTTCCATTATGTCGTTGATTACGCCCATACTTGTGGCTTTACTACTGGTGGTCTTCATCGTTGTTATTCTGCGATTAGTTTACCGGAAACTGCTGAAAAAGAAAAAAGTAGAAGAAGTTACTGATGCCGAAGTAGTAGAATAAATTAAGACCAAAAGACTCAACGATTATAACGATATGGAGTTTGCTCACAACTTAGCGGGCAAACTCTTTTTCGTTTATCCGTACTTACGAAACGACTTTTTATTGACATAACGATAATAAAGTTTCAAAGAATACAAAAAACATATATTTTTGTTGATGAGAAAAATATTAGTCTGCAAACTATAAACAAAATGAATAAAACACTTCTGATAATCGGAATTTCAATGTTAATATTTTCTTGTAAACCGGAGAAAAAAAATAACACGGAAAGTAAAGAACCCAATATCGAAAAAGGATATCAGGTAAAAGCGCCCCCTACTCAAACTTTTGGACAGGAAGCATTTGAAGCATCCGATAAAACTATCGTAAGGTGGTTGGGTATGTCGGGATTTTTAATCAATAGCAGAGGCACTACCTTTATGATAGACCCATTACTTGGAGAGTTTGATATGCCGTTATTGATTGATTTTCCCATCAAATCGGACGATGTTCCACATTTGGATGCTGTTCTCATAACGCATAGCGATAACGACCATTATAGCAGAACAACCTGTGCCGATTTAAAATCTGTAACAAAAGAATTTCATTCAACAGTCTACGTCGATTCAGTGATGAAGAATGAAGGATTGCCCTCTTTCGGGCATAAGATAGGAGATTCATTTACCATTGGTAGGGTAAAGGTTTCGTTAACTCCTGTCGATCACACATGGCAAAACGCGTATCCTGAGGCAAATGAAGGGCGTCAGTGGAAACAAGAAGATTGTGCCGGTTTTTGGATTGAGACACACGACGGTAGCATTTGGGCAACCGGAGATTCACGATTAATACCTGAACACCTGAAGATGCCAACACCCGATGCAATACTATTCGATTTTTCAGATGATGGATGGCATTTTACACTAGAAGGCGCCGTGAAATTGGCAAATGCTTATCCGAATACTCCACTTTTATTACATCATTGGGGGACGGTAGATGCTCCAGACTCTCCACCATTTAACAGTAATCCTGAGAAATTAAATGATCTGATGATCAATCCCGAAAGAATTGTTCTGTTAGCGCCGGGAGAACCATTTACACTAAAGAAATTGAAATAAGATGATATGAAATGGAGAAAATCCGAATAAAATAATAATAGCAGCGATCTTTTAGATAATAAATTTTATTTTTATAACCCTCAACGTGTATTCCAAGAAAGAACTCGCCAAAAGATATGAAAATTAGGAGGGGAAAAATATATTTTGGCAGGCATCAATAATTGTGAATACAGCACGCACAGTATTGATAATTAATATTTTAAAATGGTCAAATATTTTGAATTCTTAAAAATCTAAAAATAATTCATAGAAAAAGAAGAGTAAAATAAAATGATTCCTACAAAAAAATCCGCCAAACAGTGAAATGCTTAGCGGATTTTATTCTTTAGTATTCTTCCTTATTATTTCAACAACAATTTCTTGATTTTAGTATAAAGATCAATATTCTCCATTATCCCGATAAACTCGGATGCCCCGGGACCGTACGCGAAAATAGGAACCATAACACCCGTGTGACCCGAACTGGTAAATGCACCTTTAACCATTCCGGTTTCGAAAGAACCGTCATTTATCGTCATTCCTCCGGTTTCGTGATCAGCAGTTACGATCACCAGCGTATTTCCGTCCTTCTCAGCAAAATCGAGGGCTCTTCCCACAGCCTGATCAAGGTCTAACACTTCTTCCACCACCTGAATGGTGTTATTACCGTGACCTCCCGAATCGATGAAAGAACCTTCAACCATCAGAAAAAATCCATTTTTATTCTTCTGTAAAACATTGATAGCCGTTTGCGTAGAAACAGGGAGCATATTCCCACGCTCTGCCACTCGCCCGTTTCCTTTCGGTGCTGTTAATCCGGCTAACTTTCTACCATTGTAAGCTTCAATTTTATTTAGTTCCCTTTCTACCGTATAGCCTTTGCTGATAAGTTCATTCACCAAATTTCGTCCATCTTCTCTTTGAGTAAAGAAATCATATCCTCCACCTATAAACACATCGATATCGGTTTTTAGAAAATCGGCAGCAATGTCTTCTTCCTGGCTTCTGTTCGGCTGATGAGCAATGAAAGACGCCGGCGTAGCGTGCGTAATGGACGAAGTAGATACCAGTCCTGTTAATTTTCCTTGTTCTGATGCTTCTTCTAGAATAGTTTTAAGCGAATTTTTATCGGGACCGACGCCAATCGCGCCGTTGTAGGTTTTTGTCCCTGTGGAAATGGCAGTTGCTCCTGCAGCCGAATCAGTCACATATCGGTTGGAGGACGATGTTTTTGAAAACCCTATGTATTTGCAATTTTCAATAAATAACTTTCCCTTGTTAGCAGTAAGTCCCGCAAAAAGATGAGCCACACCCATACCATCTCCGATAAAGAGAATGACGTTTTGCGGCGTGTTCGTCTTGAAACTCTGCGTGTAAGTTTTCACTTCATACGCCTTTCCACCCTGGTACAGAGTAACATCTTTGGGCGCTTCTTGCGCAAATATCGTACTGAAACTAAATAAGCCAATTAGAACGGCAACTGAAATTGCTGATTTTTTGTGTAACATTATGAATTTAACTTTTTTAAAATGGATTTTGATGATACCTACAAAGATAAAGAAATAATGGTAAACTTGAGATTTATGAATAAAAAATGGTGCGAGAAATCCCACACCACGTAATTTTTATTTCAAAATCCGATTCAGTTTATAATAACGAGTCAGGATCTAAATTATCGTGCTCGATATCCAGGAAATATTTGTATGTACCAACTTTCAATTCGTAACAAGCATCGTAATCGCACACGATAATACCTTTCTGATGCAATTGTAGGGCACT
>DCEG01000058.1 GCA_002316835.1 Bacteroidales bacterium UBA1035
TATGCATTTCCACGCGCAAAGCTTTTCAACAAAATTGGGATGCGCAGCGCTGTTTTTGAGGTAGATGCATCAGGTACTTTCGTGGGTTCATCCTACCTCTATGCTACATTACGCGATTATGCCCGCTTCGGGTTGCTTTACCTGAACAATGGCAACTGGCAGGGTGAACAGATCCTGCCGGAAGATTGGGTGGAATACACCACCACGGCAGCAAGTGGATCTGATGGTATTTACGGTGCATTTTTCTGGTTGAACAAAGCCGGCACCGATTATCCTGATGCGCCGCGCGACATGTACAGCTGCCGTGGGCACGACGGCCAGTTTATCTACATTATCCCATCGAAAGAACTGGTAATCGTCCGCACCGGTTTCTCTAAGGAAGGAGAGTTCGACCAAAACGGATTTGTAGCCGCGATTGTAGATGCAGTTGAGTAACCCAATCAAACCTAACTGTCCCTCAAACCTGACAGGCCGGTTGCTGAGGTTTCGTTACAAAAAACTTTCAAAATCTTTCATATTCTAAATTTCATTGCGTAATTTTGTGCAATTATTTAGGTTATACAATAAAAATCCAACTCAAATGTCAAATAAACTGCACGAAGATGCACTCAGGTATCACTCCGAGGGGCGTCCCGGAAAAATAGAGGTGATTCCCACCAAACCCTACAGTTCCCAACACGACTTATCACTTGCCTATTCACCCGGTGTGGCTGAGCCGTGCCTTGAAATAGAAAAGGACGAGCAGAAAGCTTACGAATATACTTCCAAAGGGAACCTGGTGGCGGTTATCTCTAACGGAACGGCTGTGCTGGGCTTGGGTGATATCGGTGCAATTTCGGGAAAACCGGTGATGGAAGGCAAAGGGTTGCTCTTTAAGATCTTTGCCGGAATAGATGTTTTTGATATTGAGATCAACGAAAAAGATCCGGAAAAATTTATCGAAGTAGTCAAAGCCATTTCTCCCACTTTTGGGGGTATCAACCTGGAAGATATCAAAGCACCCGAATGTTTTGAAATTGAAGAGCGGTTAAAAGCCGAACTGGATATTCCCATCATGCACGACGATCAACACGGAACGGCCATTATTTCAGCTGCAGGATTGTTGAATGCCCTTGAGTTGACCGGAAAGAAAATAGAAGACATAAAAATTGTTGTAAATGGTGCTGGTGCAGCAGCCAATTCGTGCACTCAGCTATATATGGCTCTTGGCGCTAGATTGGAAAATATTGTAATGCTCGATTCTAAAGGAGTGATATCGAAGAGTCGTACCGATCTGAATAGTAGAAAAAAACCCTTTGCTACCGGACGGAATATTTCAACCTTGGCAGAAGCTGTTGCCGGATCGGATGTTTTTCTCGGCCTTTCCGTTGCCGATGTGTTAACGGTTGAAATGGTGCGATCGATGAACGAAAACCCGATTGTGTTTGCATTGGCCAATCCCAATCCCGAAATATCGTACGAACTGGCGATGAATGCCCGAAAAGATATCATTTTTGCCACCGGCCGTTCCGACCATCCTAACCAGATAAATAACGTTCTGGGATTTCCCTACATTTTCCGGGGAGCGCTGGACGTTCGGGCGAAATGCATTAATGAAGAGATGAAAGTTGCCGCCGTCCGCGCTATTGCCGAATTGGCAAAAAAGGCGGTTCCCGATGTGGTGAATGCTGCCTATAACCTGAAACGGTTGAGTTTTGGACGTGATTATATTATCCCAAAACCGCTTGATACGCGTTTGCTGACCGTGGTTGCGCCTGCGGTTGCCAAAGCGGCAATAGAATCGGGAGTTGCCCGCAAAACCATTACCGACTGGGATGGATATTCCGAAGTTCTTCGTGAAAGAATGGGGTTGGACAATAAAATGCTGCGTCGTTTTTACGATATGGCGAAACATACGCGCAAACGTGTCGTTTTCTCAGAGTCCAATCACGTTAATATGCTAAAAGCTGCTGAAACATGTGTCAATGAAGGTATCTGTTATCCGATTTTGCTGGGTAATGAAGAAAAAATAGCCAACATCGCTGCCGAAAATCAAATCAGTTTGGAAGGTGTTGAGATTGTAAATCTGCGTCACGACAGGGAGGAACCCCGACGGTTGCATTTTGCGAAAATACTATCGGAAAAACGGAGCCGTGAGGGTTATACTTTTCAGGAAGCTGCCGAACAGATGTTCAATCGCGATTCCTTTGGAATGATGATGGTGGAATCGGGCGATGCTGATGCGCTTATTACCGGCGTTTTCGGGAAATATCTCGATACCATAAATCTGGCAAAAGACATCATCGGTATCCGTGAGGGGTTGAATCATATCGGTGCTATGCATATCGTGAATACCAAAAAAGGCGTGCTTTTCCTTGCTGATACGTTGTTTAACCGTCACCCGTCATCAGAGGTCCTGATCGATATTGCACGGTTGGCAAATTCTACGGTAAAGTTTTTCGCTCACGATCCGGTTATTGCCATGCTTTCATATTCTAATTTTGGCGACGACAAAGTAGGAAGTCCGGCCAGCGTTCATAAAGTAGTGGAAACGTTGCATCGCGATTATCCCGATATGGTGGTGGATGGCGAAATGCAGGTTAATGTGGCGTTGAATAAAGATTTCAGGGATGATAAATTTCCTTTTACCAAGTTAAAGGGAAAAAATGTGAATACGTTGATTTTTCCTAACCTTAGTTCAGCAAACACGGCTTACAAGTTGCTGCTGGAAAGTGGTATCGGTGATATTATCGGGCCTATTCAGATGGGATTAAATAAACCTGTCCATATTTTAGACGTAGGAATGTCTGTTCGAGATATTGTGAACATGACCGTTATAGCTGTTATCGATGCTATTGTGGAAGAAAATATCCACGTAAATAAATTGAAAAGAGTGGAGTAGGGTTTAAATCCCTAACACTTTGCTCGCTACTGTGAAATAAATAAATACGCCTAAAATATCGGCCATAGAGGTAATGAGCGGTGCGCTTGCCGTGGCGGGGTCGATTTTTAATTTTGTAAAAATAAAGGGAAGCAACATTCCGATAAGGCTCCCAACAATCACAATTAATGTCATAGTAATGGCAAGCACCAGCATGATTTCGGGTGCGCGGAACGTTGAGACTAAACTGACTCCCAAAGCCATTGTCAAGCCTAAAAGCAGTGATACGAAGAATTCTTTTCCCAATAACTTTGTCCAGTCTTTTATTTGTACATCGCCCATTGCCAGTGCTCTAATCATCAGCGTTGCTGATTGCGAGCCCGCATTTCCGCCACTGTCGATAAGCAACGGCAGGAAGAACACCAACGATAAGGTTTTTGCCAGTACATCTTCAAAGCTCTTGATGATGGCTCCCGAAAATACACTTACGAAAACAAGGGCGATCAACCAAAGCACTCGTTTTTTATACAAAAATGAAACAGTGGCTTGCAGAGGACTGATAATGGCGTCCTGAACCGCACCAAACTTGTGGAAATCCTCGGTTTCTTCTTCTTCTGCCACGTCGAAAACGTCGTCGATGGTAACCATCCCCAACAATGTTCCGTCGCTATCGCTCACAGGAAGGGCTACGCGGTCGTGGTCTTTAAACACGCTCACTGCGGTTTCCTGATCATCGAAAGCATTGAGCGATACAAACTTATAATCGATTAGTTCGCTGATACGTTGTTGAGGCGAGGCTAAAATAATTTCGCGGATTCGTATGTCGTCGATGAGCCGCCAGTTGTTGTCCACCACGTAAATTACGTTCAGCGTTTCGGAATCGTGGCCGTATTCACGAATGTGAGTAAGGGTTTCCTCCACTGTGAAATGTGGTTTCACAGCCACATATTCGGGAGTCATCAATCGTCCGATACTCTCTTCAGGGTAACCCAACAGTTGGGTAGCTGTTTTGCGATTTTCCGGTGTGAGCAGCTGCATAAGTCGTTGTGTAACTTTTCCGGGGAGTTCTTCGAGGAGAGCGGTTCGGTCGTCCGGCTCCATATCGTTGAGTAGGTCAGCAACTCTTGAAGCGTGCTGGGCAAGCCCTTCCACTATATCTTCTTGCTTTTCGTACGAGAGTTCCTGAAAAACCTCTTTGGCCTGCTCGCGCGACAGAAATCGAAACAGCACTACAGACTCAAACTCACTACCCCGATTTATGGCTTCTGCCAATTGTAGGTAATCGAGCTCGTGCATTGCCGTCCGCAACGCTTTCCATTCCTTCTTGCGGATTTGGCGAAGAAGGATTTTTGCATCAAAATTTGTCATAATAATCTCCTTTATGTCTTTCCGGAAAAGGAGATTTTATCCGTTTTACAGGAAAGGCAGGTAAAAACTACTGTATTGATGAGGGTCTTCGTCCATTTTTTTTACAGAAATCTTTGTTTGAAAGGCAAAGGTAACCAAATAAAGTAACAAAAGGAAGGATAGCTTGGATCTCCGTCACTCAAAAAACGAAAAATGCACGTTCCCGTACTTTTTTTCTTTCACAAAGCTCAGAAGAAAAAATGTAAGTTCGCTGATATTTCCCAATCTGAGTTCATCCAACACAGCATATAAATTGCTGTTAGAAAGTGGCATCGGTGATATTATCGGACCCCATTCAGATGGGATTGAATAAACCCGTTCACATCTTAGATGTCGGAATGTCGGTTCGCGATATAGTGAACATGACTGTTGTTGCCGTTATCGATGCGATTGTGGAGGAAAATATTCCGTGTAAATAAATTAAAGAGAGTGGAATAGAACTCCAATCTCTTTGTTTAATCACCGAACTGACGAATAGTAAGTTTTCTCTAAAAACTAGTGTTCACAATTACTGTGAATTGGAGATTATATTTTTGCATTGAAGGATTCATGTAGTGGCAAATGAATAAAACCAAATTATTTCCAAATAAAACCTTTTAATCTGAAAAATCTCAATATCTCATTAATAAAGGTAAGCGTTGGTCTTTTGATTTTCCATTTGGGCTTTTTTATTCCTGTCGGTGTTGCTTCAAAATAATTAGGTACTTGAATATTTCCTGTTTTTATATCAACAGGCTTATCTTTCCTCGCCTTTTCAATAACTAAAATACTGTCATAGTAATGGAGCGAATTTACGTTGTTAGTAAAATTACTCACTTTTAGAGATTTTTGTTGAGAATGATAAGCATTAATATAGTCTATGAAATTTTTGCTGTATTCAATGAAAGTGGCACGACGTTTGTGTCCGCCACCATAAGTGATTTGATATGATGTATGAATATCCTCACATAAATAGATCCCGTTTTCTTTTACATGATCAAAAAGTTCTTCAAAAGATATAATTTGTTGTCTCATTGTGTGACCACCGTTATCAATGAGAATATCAATCTGAGGAATTTGCTTCTTTACATCTCTAAGAAAGTTTCTGTCTGATTGTGAACCAATGAATATTTGAACATTATCTTCTTCGAGTTTTTTACAATTTGGGTTTATATCTATTCCATAAATTTTAGCATTTGGTCCGAAATAATTTTTCCACATCTGCAAGCTCCCACCTTGAAAAACTCCAATTTCAAGTAGAATAATTTCTTTATTCCTGAATCGACTAAAATGTTTGTGATAAACATCAAAATAATGATTCCATTTATGGATTAACTTAGAGTCATTACTATAAAAATATTTTTCTAAATCATTCATTTGTTTGAATTCTAACTATGGCAATTTAACATTGTTACATAGAAAAAGACATAAACCGTGTCGTAGTTAATCAGTTTTTATTTTGTTACACACTGCGCACAGCGTCTCTATTTTTCAAAAAAACTAAAATGTACATTCCCGTACTTTTTTTCTTTCACAAAATGCGGATGCTCAGAAAAATTGTAATTTTTTGAATGTTCCATCACAAACATACCGTCTTCTTTCAAAATGTTTTTCTCGAGAACAAGTTG
>DCEG01000019.1:0-4979 GCA_002316835.1 Bacteroidales bacterium UBA1035
CGGGATGTAGCACAGTTGGCTAACTACTCCAACAACTGAAAACCTTTGCTGCAAACGATTACAGGAGTACCAAAAAATCAGGGTACAAGAAAGGGTACAAAGTTTTACCATTTGGCCGACAAATCACTACTTTTCAAGTCCATTTTACATTAACAAAGTTTAACGTTGTGGGGGTGCCCCCCCTACGGGGTAGCATGTGTCGGCGGCTTCAATCCCACATAAAATTTTTCCCCATTTTTATCAAATATTCATCCGCTCCAACAATTCCATTTCACCCTGGAAATGATTCGCTCACATTTGTGAAAAAAACCAACCACGACCAAGTGAATGAAACGCCACGAGCGGCAAAAAACCTATTGCATATGTTAATATTTGGTAGTATATTGCGATGTTAATTAATGTTTAATTAACTTAAATTATTTCGTAAATTAAAGAAAATGACTGAAAAAGAAAAGTTGGAAAAAATTGAGCAGCGGTCGGGGTGGGAACGGCCAATACTGACGATGCGGGAGGCGGCAATGTTTACGGGGATGAGTAAAAACACCTTATACAAGCTGATACAAGCGGATAAGATACGGCACTACCGGCCAAACGGCAAGTTGGTATATTTCCGGCGGGATGAGCTGGAACAATGGTTAATGAAAAACCCTTCGGGCGGTGAGCAATAGGAATAATAGGATTAATTCAGGATTAAGATGGAAAAAGAAGAGTACAAATATTTACACGTGCCGATTCAAATGATGCGGGGCTTTGTTGACAATACGGATAAAACGATAAACAGTATAGTGTATTATAGTGCACTAACATTCTCTCAGAAGGACTGGGTTCGGGAGCTGGGGGATGATTATTTTATCGGGCAGTTCATTTATTTATACCATAACGACAGACAATGCCTGCCGGATGATTTGGCCGACCGGATGGATGAATATATTAGCAGCGGGGAGTGTTCATCCGACAGAAACGGATTTAATAAACATGGTGAATTTGATCCGCAAGAAGAAATTGAAAGGCTGAAAATCGTGCTGATGGGAGACGATTATTTTTTGAGCGAAATTTTGTCTTTTTGTCGATTTAGGTTTGCTTGTGATTTTTTGGGGGTAAGTATCTTTCTATCGGAGGGTTACGCCTGGGCAAAAAGTGTGGAAAATATCATCCCGGTGGGAACGTCAACGGTTATGATCGGATATGATCCCCTAAAAGAGTTTTTGGGAAACAAGAAAACGGAAAAGGAGAAAATGAAATTTGCCGTGTATGTTGGTATCTGTTCCATTATTGGGAAGAAGAAATATTATCACACAAACAGGGAATTGATATTTGCCCGTGCTTTGGGCTATCATTCAGTTGCCGAGATTAAAGCGGATAATCCCAAACTTTGGGGAAAATATAACACTCGTAAACGTATCATTACATTTTTGGAACAGCTTGAAAAAGAAAAGAAAGTTGTTTTTTATACTACAAAAACAATGCGGGGGATTCATGTCGGATACTGCAAAAAAATTACTTACGAAGCTATGGTTGAGAAAATACAGAGCAAAAAAATCGATGACAGCGTACAAGGCAAAAGACAACAAAAAAGGGAAACGGAACGACGAATAATCGAAAAACTAAAAGAGGAAAAAGGAATAAAAAAGGGTAAATCAAATGGGATTTAATATGGAACATCAAAAGGAACATCAAAAGGTACACCTTAAACAATGTATTAAACAATGTTTGAAACAATGTTTAGAAACAAAGTTTGAAACAAAGTTAAAAGATAATAGCATATTTGGCAATATGCCTAGTTACTTTTTTTTTCTTTGGCTTGCGGTTACTACGGCAGCATACTATATCCCTATGTTGACTATTAACAAGTATAAATTTCGTGCGTACACGAGGGAGGTAATGTTATGAAAGAATTTTTAATCGAGCAGCTAAAAATGAAACGCACCGATGTGGGTAAATATAACACCATCTGGGAGAACGATGAGTGGGTGATGATTTGGAACAGAACGAACGGACAAATTAAGTTGAAACCAAAAACAGGGAGGGATGACAGAGGATTATATTGACGACTGGGGAGAGGATTTACACGATTACACATTCCATTTGCTGATGTGTGAACTTGAAAGAACTGAAGAAAAAATTCGTATGTGGGAAAACGAAAAAGAGAATAATAATAATTTAAAAATTGATTAACATGGAAGAAGAAGAAAAAGCGCCACAATGGGCAGAAAGATTGATGAGTAGATTAGACGAGTTGGAAAAAAAACTCGCCAAAAAGGAGGAGAAACCGCTGTTTGCGGCATTGAGAGCTGAACTCGACATGGAAAGGGAGATGAACGGCCTTCCGGCATTTAAGGAAGAAAAGAAAAACACCGTTGATGCGAGATTCCAGGCATTGCGTGATGATTTGGATTTAAATAACTAATTTAAAAAAAGAAAAATGAAAAAGAAAGAAATGTTGTTTGATGAGGAGATTTTTGATGAAAAAGTGTACACCGAAACCAAAAAAAAGTATGAGGATATGGCGGAGCGGTTGCCGGATTTACTTGCTTCATTGGCAGCAGAGGGGTTGCCGACTGATTGGGGTTATTTACAACTGATCACAGACGCTGACAACTCGTTTAAGCGATGGATTGACGAGAAGTACATGAAGCGTGTATCGTCCTTTGATTTCCTGCCGGTTGACGAAAGGAACAGGATTATAGACCAATACGATGCATTGTTTGAGAGGCTGAAAGACGATGTATCACAACTCAGGAGGATGAAACGGGAGCGGTTGCCGTTGTTCGATGCCGACGGTTTAATCACCGTTGACATGGACAAGGTGGAGCAGATGGCACGCAAGGCGGCTACCACAAGGCTGAATTCAACAAAGATTCAGGCATACTGGGAACAGGTAAACAAGGTTGTAGATGCTATGGGGGAGCTTCGAGAGTTTGAAGACAGAAACGGTTTACCGTCTTTCGTAAATGAAGAACTTGTTTTTGTCAAGCAGGGGAGACCACAGCGATACAATTTGAGCCTGTTTCTCAAAGAGGGTGGAGAGGCAGAGCTATTCCAGCGGATTGCTACACCCTATTTCACGAAGAAGTAATTAACCGGTGGGGGAGCGGTTGCCGTTTCCCTGCCTATATCAGACACAACATGCAGCTATCCGAGAGAATTAAAAACAGACTACTTGTTATTGAGACGATTCAGAAAAAAGAAGAGATTTTGAAAAACCTGAAAATTGAATGGGAAACAGACCCCGAAAAAATGAATTTTACAAAATTGAGATCATACAACGGAATGAAGAGCATCTTTAATTCCGAGATATTGAGGGTTGAGGAGCGCGACATTACACAGCATGAATATATAGATATATTTGAGGGTGATGTTCAGTCCCATATGGAGATGATTGATATTCTCTTAAATGGTGGTAAGTTGATACCGCCATCAACGACAGAAGGCTATGCAATAGTTGACGGCGTGGAGAAGATGGTGAGACCTTCCGGGACTTCGGGTGGGAATGATGGCACACACAGATACAACCTTGCAAGATATTTTGGGTTGAAAACAGTTCCCGTAGTGGTGCTCAAATCATTTGAGGGATATTGGTTCACTCCAGGCCTGTGGAATTTCGAGGAAAACCAGGGCGAGATAAAAGCAACATCCGGTACGGGACAGGTGGTTACGTTCAAGAATTCCGGCTACATAGACGATTCAACAAACCGGTATCTTATAATTCGGCCGGCCTAAAATTAACTTAAACAGCAAATATTATTAATTATCTAAATACCAAATATTTATGCAAGAAAACATTGAGATAAGAGAAGCAGCCGTTCCAAGCGTGAACGGCTGACAGGTTAGACCTGATGCGTACGGGGATGGAGCCGTGCCCGGATGCGATGGCTACACATATAGGTGCACATTACGCAGAGAACTACGATGTTTATATGTCAGAATTCCTGACTTTTGAATAGCCCGTCAAACGGTTCGTTCACTCTTTCTTTTTTCATTTCTGATTGTTTGGGGGTGGGTAATTCCATCCCCTTTTTTATCCCATTCAAAAAAATCCATTTGCAGGCGTTTTAAGGCACTTTCTCCATTCAGGCATAACATATACCAGAAAAGAACGAAAACACGCCAGAGAGCCTTAAACTAAGCGATAGAGGCATTTAATGTTAAATCATGTTAAACATGCAAAAGGGTATTATTTTAAATCCACAAGTTATGCAAATAAAGTTTGCAAATTGAATTCAACCATTTTCGCTTCACAAAAGCACGTTAACAATATTTATAAATAATTTACAAATAAAAGTTTGCATCCTGCAAATAAAGTTTGCGTTAAATAACTGTAAATCAATTTTGTATATTCGTTTCATTGATATATCTTTGAGAGACCAAATTTAAAAAATAATTAAAATGGAAACAGAAGAATTTATTGAACAGTTGAAAAATGCACCTGTTAGCGAAAGGGTAAAAATGTTATTGGAGGCTTACAACGATTTTAATGTAGCTACGAATAAAGTGTCCGATATTGTAGAATCGGAATGGGCTTATAGTTACCTCGATGACAATTTAAGTCCGTTCCTGCTTGCGGTAGACGAAACGAAGGTTAAGCTAAGTGAGCTGATCGGTTTATACATTTACGACAGTTTCTCATCGATTAAAGCGGTTGTATAATGTAAAACAAACTACACTACAGGGCGGGGGGTACACAATACTNNATTAAAATGGAAACAGAAGAATTGAAAACCGAAGACAGGCGTTTATGGGTGGATGGCAAAAATCAGTTACCGGAAGAGGTGAAGCGTCATTTTCAGTATATGTTTGGAGAGGGTAATTACCTTGTTGTCGATATGAACGGCGATGCAATGGACGACGGTACAAGCAGATCAATCAGCGATGGCGACGGGTTGTTACTCAAACAGTACACCGGTGATGCCGGGGCGATGCCGTACGAAACGAGACTCATTGTGTTGTGCACCAATAACGGTAATTTTGTCAATCAGGTG
>DCEG01000019.1:5142-5934 GCA_002316835.1 Bacteroidales bacterium UBA1035
AGGTGACACATGTTGACGAGGCTACCGGAAACGTAACTTGTCATTCATTCAACAGTCAGTACGACGATTTTGTAGTCCCGGCCGAAGACATTATCCAGCTTTTCACGGTCGAGCGTATAGTATATTCGGATATCATCATTTAGTAAAACAAACTACACTACAGGGNNCAGGGCGGGGGGTACACAATACTTCCCGCTTTGTTTTGCAGACGTAATTTTAACCCGAATCAGATAGCTTATTTGATGGGAAAGAGGTATGAGACGGAGAAGAAGATAATTACAAATGAAAAAGGGGTTAATCAGTACAACACCGAGGTTGGTTGTCATTTTGATAACCAACCAAAACCTCCCAAAACCAACGAGAATTTGGCAAAAGAGTATGGGGTTGCACCTGCCACAATTTCAAGAAGCGGAATGTTGCCAAAATGAAACCATTGCCAAAAAAGAGAACAGGCGAAAAAGAGAGACGAGAAGCGACCGAAATTAAAAACCCATCACATTTATTAATAATCACCCCTTTAGATATAGATAATATCTATATGTAGATAGAAAAAATATATTGCGCACGGCAGAAAAACTAACTGTCTTTATTACTGTCAATTAATCCCCATACCTTTTTATGGACGGCAAATGTACGGTGCTTGTTGCCCCGTAAAAAATACATGTGTTTTTCTCTCGAATGATGGGATGATACCGCAGGAATATTGATTGCCTGACGGCCGTATGGCGGCATTTCAGGCGTTGTTTATGGTTGGATGGTAGTTGGTGTAGTGTTGATCCTTATGTGTTCTTA
>DCEG01000019.1:6299-6476 GCA_002316835.1 Bacteroidales bacterium UBA1035
AAATCCTGTTCGATATAAACATCTGTAGTTTTCATATCCTTGTCAACATGATTCAGGCATTGTGCAACGTCGTCCTTACTGATTCCGAGCCTGTTCCTCATGATGGATGCAACTGTACGCCTTGCATCGTAATAGTCAATATTCCACAGGAAATCGTTTCCGTGAAGTTTGTTGACC
>DCEG01000085.1:0-578 GCA_002316835.1 Bacteroidales bacterium UBA1035
CTCGGTTCTTCCATCCTTTGGTTTTTGGCTAAAGATTCCGGTTCAACCACCACACTCACGGGCGCTAACGGTTTTGCCGACGGACAACTGGGTGTGGCTTTTGTTGCCGAAACTGTATTCACGTTTATTTTTGTTTTGGTGGTTTTGGGTGTTACCGCTAAAAACGGACTGAATAAATTTGCCGGATTGGCTATTGGTTTGGCATTGGTGTTAGTACATATCGTTTGTATTCCCATCACAGGAACTTCTGTAAACCCGGCTCGTAGCATTGGCCCGGCTATTTTCCAGGGTGGCGCAGCTCTCACTCAGCTTTGGGTGTTCATTGTAGCTCCATTCCTTGGCGCAGCTATTGCTGCCATTGTTTGGAAAGGAATTACTGTTGAAAACGAAGTTCAGGCAGCTTAAAAGATCACTGAGCTTTCGAATTTTAAGGAGAGAGAAATAGATTATTTCTCTCTTTTTTTGGTTAAAAGTATAAAATATAGGGGCTAAAAGAACATATTTAATGTTTAATTGTTTAGAAAGTTGCACATTGTTTATATTTTTGTGCAGTTTTACTCAACTAAACAAAAAGTCAA
>DCEG01000085.1:923-21550 GCA_002316835.1 Bacteroidales bacterium UBA1035
CCAAATCTGTAGAAATACTGGGTGGGAAAATTGATTTTGTACTCCACTCCATAGGAATGTCACCTAATGTGCGTAAAAAACGCACTTACGACGATCTTGATTACGATTTACTTACAAAGACCTTGGACATATCTGCCATTTCTTTTCACAAAATGCTTCAGGTTGCCCGTAAATTAGATGCAATTGAGAGGGGTGGTTCTATACTTGCTCTTACTTATGTAGCAGCACAACGCGTTTTTTACGGATATAACGATATGGCAGATGCTAAAGCTTTGCTGGAATCGATAACACGTAGTTTTGGCTATATCTACGGTCGCGATAAAGGTGTTCGTGTCAATACCATTTCTCAATCACCCACAATGACAACCGCAGGAAGTGGTGTAAAAGGGATGTTAGACCTGATGGACTTCTCAGAAAGAATGGCTCCTATAGGAAATGCCGATGCCGACGACTGTGCAGATTATTGTGTTGTTATGTTCTCTGATCTTACACGTAAGGTAACGATGCAAAATCTTTATAACGATGGGGGGTTTTCCAGCATGGGTATGAGTCTCCGTGCAATGAAGCAGTACAGCAACGGGCTGGAAGAAAACAAAGACGAAAACGAAGGATTATAATTAATTGATGAGTTTCTGTTCGTTATTTTTATTAAAATAGCTTTGGTTGTTGTACCAGAGCTATTTTTTTATACTTTTGCATCCACTATGCTATTAAAAATTTACAACGAAAATCCCAATCCAAGGGAGATCGATAAGGTAATTTCGATTCTCAAGGATGGAGGTATCGTGGTTTACCCAACCGATACCCTTTACGGTATGGGTTGTGATGCACTGAACGTGCGTGCGGTGGAGAAAATTTGTGATTTAAAAGGAATAAATCCGCAAAAGAGTAACCTGTCCATCATTTGTAACGATTTGAGTAACATCAGCGAATATGCAAAGGTAAGCACACCCACTTTTAAGCTGATGCGAAAAAATCTTCCTGGTCCGTTTACATTCATTCTTCCTACCACTTCATCTTTACCCAAAATCTATAAAAACAAAAAAACCGTCGGAATTCGTGTTCCCGATAACCTTATCATCCGCGAAATTGTTGAAATGCTCGGAAATCCCGTGCTAAGCACGTCAGTAAAATTAGAAGATGATGAAGAAGTTGAATATATTACTGATCCTGAACTTATCGAGGAAAAATGGGGCGACATTGTGGATATTGTGATCGATGGAGGGATTGGTGGAATTGAACCATCTACGGTTGTGGACTGCACATCCGATGAACCGGAGATTATCCGGCAAGGAAAAGGAGTGTTAAATCTTTAAAATTTTCGTTTCTCAATTAAAATCTTCGCTACTTTAGTAGTCAAATGTCTGTTATAATTCAAAAACCAACCAAATGAAAAAAATATTGTCTTTTTTTTCGATATTTTATATAGTTCTTGTTGTTGGAATCTCATGTAAAGACGATATACCTACACAATTGGGTAATATTATTATGGCAACTTATGAACCAAATACAAAAACCTTTGTAGTAAAATACAGTAATGGTAGTGATGAAACCGTTGAAGCCATAGTGGATAACAGCTCAAATCCTCCTACTGCTAGTGCGACTCTTAAGAATGGTAGTACAATAAGCGTAAAGGATGCAAACGAAGGTGGGGAGTTGTCTTTTAGAGATAAAGGGTCGTACGAGTCAAGTACATATAACCAAACATCTAATTCTTTTACAATTACTTATAGTAGTGGTTTTACTGAGACCTTAAAAGGAAGCGTTGTTAAAGATTTAGGTGTATCAACAGCTATACTACAACTTTTAGATAAAAGTTATCTCATATTTGATATAGGAGGACAATCAACTGAAGTAAAACGAATTACTGGTAAAGGAAGACTTATTTCTGCTTCATATAATGTGGATCAAGGAAAGAATTATTTTACTCTTCGTTATGACTCTGGATATAAGGAAACTGTTATTGCAAACATTGATAATTCAACTACTCCACCTACAGCAAATGCAACTTTAATAAATGGTATATCAATTTCAGCAAATGATGCAAACACTAGCGGAGAAGCTATTTTGAACTCAGGAATTACAAGTGTTCATAAATACGTGAATGATTGGATTTATGAACAAATGTCAATTTATTATTTGTGGAATTATAAACTTGGTGAAAATTTGAATTATTCATTAACTCCAGACCAATTTTTTGATTCTATTCTATATAAATATAGTGCTACCAATCCAGATGGAGATCGTTTTTCCTGGATTCAAGAAGATTATACTGAGCTGCTTAAATCTTTGAGTGGAGTGGCATCCGATGAAATTGGGTTTGACTATATTTTCGTTTGGGCACCTGAAAAAACTCACTATTATGCATTAGTAACTTACTCCAAACTTGGAACCGATGCATTGGCCAAAGGAATAAAAAGAGGACGTTTTGTGACTAAAGTAGATGGACAAAACATTACTGCCCAAAATTACAAAACACTCTTTGGAGGAACAGGCACAAAAACGTTGAGTATGGCAGATTGGAAATACAATGCCACTGAAAACAGATATCTACTTTCAAACTCTCCTGATGTAACGATTTCCATGCACAAAGATTTTGCTGAAAACCCGGTGTATCTGGATAGTGTTTATACGGTTGGAAACAAAAAGATCGGATACCTTACTTATAATTTTTTCGCCAGAGACAAAGGTGATAACAGTAATGACTACGACAAATTGTTAATGAGTAAGTTAGAAGGAATAAAAGCAAAAGGTGCTACAGAAATGGTACTTGATCTTCGTTATAACAGCGGAGGAGCTGTTTCCTCTGCAATAGCATTAGCCAGCGCTTTAGTAAAGAATCGATCAACAAGCAATATTTTAGTAACATCACAATATAACTCTCTCGTAAACAATGAATTAAAAAAAGAATACGGAGCAGATCACAACAAGGAATATTTTATTGATAAAATTACAAGTGGCAATACAACTGTAGCTAATATTCCTACTTTGAATCTAAATAGGCTTTATGTTTTAACGGGAGGCTACACTGCATCAGCAAGCGAATTCGTAATTAATGGACTGAAACCCTATATGGACGTAGTTCTGATTGGAGAAACAACTTATGGAAAAAATGTTGGTTCTATCTCAATTTATGAAGAAGATGATCCCAAAAACAAATGGGGAATGCAACCCATTATTGTGAAATATCTGAATAGCTTAGGTCAATCTGATTTCACCGCAGGATTTAAACCCAATCACGAAATTGATGAATTTGGTGATAATTTATTTCTATATCAGTTTGGCGATACAAAAGATCCGTTATTAAACAAAGCTATTTCCCTTATAACAGGGACAACATTAAGGACAAGGGCTTCTATACCTATTACGGATACCCGCTCTATAAAAACTGAAGATAATGTGATAACCAAAGAATCGTACAAATTCGAAATGTACGATGATGTACGCGGTGATATTATCCGAAATTTGATGAAAAAATAAATTTCACAATATATCAATAAAAAACCTCCCGAATTCGGGAGGTTTTTTATTGAAAGTTATACTTTTCTGCTATCCCATCCATAATCTCAAACAGTTCTTCCACCGTATTTGCCCGCAACAGGGCTATACGTGTAGGTTTAAAATCGGGAATTCCTTTAAAGATGGGCGATCCCGCCAAATGGCGACGAATATGCAGCACACCGCGGCGTTCGTCTAAACGCTGCACGCTTTGCAGGACTTGTTGCTTCAGTACATCAAGATACCATGTGAAAGACTGCTTGGGCGCCTCTTCACCGGTTTCGAGGAAATGTTTCACGTCGCTGAAAATCCATGGTTGACCGTAACTTGCCCTGCCAATCATTACGGCATCTACTCCGGTTTCCTCAAAACGGCGTTTGCAATCCTGTGGCGTTATTAAATCGCCGTTACCTATAATGGGAATGTGCATCCGCGGGTTGTTCTTCACCTCACCGATAAGTGTCCAGTCGGCTTCGCCGGTGTATTTCTGCGACCGAGTCCGTCCGTGAATGGTGAGTGCTGCAATTCCACAATCCTGCAACTGCTCTGCAAGCGGAACGATGATTTTAGAGTTTTCGTCCCATCCCAATCGGGTTTTTACCGTTACAGGCAGGTTAACGGCTTTCACCACTCCTTCGGTAATTTTGAGCATCAAATCGGGCGTTTTCATCATGCCTGATCCTGCACCTCTACCCGCTACCTTCTTAGCCGGGCATCCGAAATTGATATCAATGGCATCGGGGTTGGCTTCTTCACAAATTTTAGCGGCTTCAACCATCGAATCTGGATCATTACCGTAAATTTGTATCGCAACCGGACGTTCTTCTTCGCAAATAGTGAGTTTTTCTTTGGTTTTCCTCACATGACGAATGAGTGCATCACTCGATACAAATTCGGTATAAACCATATCGGCTCCAAACTGCTTACACAGCAACCGGAAGCCAATATCGGTAACGTCTTCCATCGGTGCGAGGAAGACCAGATATTTTGATGTAAATTCTATATTGCCTATTTTCATAAACCCCTAAATCCCCTAAAGGGGACTCTTAGATCAGTTTTTCTTTCCACTCGTTTTCGTTAAAACCAACCAGCACGAAATCATCGGTAACCACGATCGGACGTTTTACCAGCATTCCATTACTTGCCAACATATTGATCAGCTCTTCGTGTGACGCCGTTTTTACAACATCTTTCAGGTTATTTTGTTTATAAACCTGTCCCGATGTATTGAAAAATTTCGGTATTGGAAGCCCGCTTCGGCCAATCCATTGGGAAAGTTCTGTTTGAGTTGGACTCTCTTCTACAATATGTCGAAAAGTAGCTTCAACATTGTTATCTTTTAGCCATTTGGCTGCTTTGCGGCACGTGCCGCACTTGGGGTAGTGTATAAATAATAGTTTCATAATTTAACAGATATATTATTCATCCTCAACGGGGCCACTTTAGAATCAGCATCAGCGGCACGGACAGAAAGCGTATGATTTTCTTTTCCGTCTAACGCCACAGGCGACAGTTTTTGCATATAAACCGTCCACTTTTCCAATGGATTTATTTTATATGAAAACTCTTTCTCAAATCCGTTGTAACACACGATAATTAACTGATTATTCCCTTTTTTCAAGGGCAGAAAAACAATTTCTTCATCGAACTTAACTCTGTCGCGTGAAAAATGGGCTGTAATATATTCCCCGTTAAGAAGGACATAAAGAGCGTTACCGCTCATAATTTCAACGGCGATCTGTTGCTCTTTCGCCGATTCTATTTCCTGCATAAAAACAATGCCTGATTTAGGAGCTACTTTTTCAGTTACGGGTTCTCCATATGGAAAATCTTCCACTTTTCGCCAATTTTCATCCACAGCCATAGAAGATCGTCCCTCCAGGTCAGCTAAGTGACCAAAAACCATACCACTCCTTTTTCTATACAAATTACCCCATCTTACAGAATTTTTGGGTAATCTTACGGTTCTTCGATTTACAGAATTAAGTGTAACTTTTTGTGCGTTTCCATCTGTTGTAATTTCTATTTCACGACCTTTTTCGTTATCGGAAAAAGTGATTTCGTGTGCTACCTGTCGCTTACGTGAACGAAAAGGCCAGTCATAACCAATCAGGCTTTTGTATCCGGCATAATAATTCAGGCTTGAGTGTCCGAAAATGGAAGTAGCATTTTGAGTAGTTAAAAATCCGTTTGTTATCAAGGAAGCAGGTAAGATGTTGAATCCGTTTTCAAACGAAATTTTAAGTACAGGTACAGGTTCATCTGTTTCGATATTGGAAATATCTATCTCCAATGAATTCATATTTTGTTTGTAAGGCTGTTCTTCTCCGGTGGAAAGTAACTTAACGCTGCTCACTTTTCCCGAAAATCCCGACAAATTGACTTTCAACGATGCAGGTATTTTTTCTATAAAAGCAAACAGACTATTTTCTTTTGTTGTCACATCGCCCCAGGCGAACGAATTTGGCAGAGGATTGGCTTTTGTTCCGTAAATGGCTTCAGCATTTGCTTTTGTCCATTCTCCTATTCCTAGCAACACATCGTTTTCGAATTTCACTACGGACCCATCACCACGAGGGCCAATATTTAACAGATAATTTCCACCTCGGCTGATCACTTTTATCAGGCTGCCAATTTTTTCAGCAACTTTCGGTATCACTTCTCCACGTTCCTGCCATGAACGATAACTCCACGTTTCGTCGAACATTGATGCTGCAGTTTGCCAGGGCACATCGAGCTTATAATCAGGGTATTCATTATCGGCCATCACTGCAAAATCTACGTAATCGTTGCCCAATCGTCCGCTGATCATACATTGTGGCTGCAAACGATTGACTAAATCATACAACCCTTTACTCTGGCTGGGCGTGAGCGAACCCATATCGAACCAGATTTCGGAAATGGGGCCGTAGTTGGTCATAATTTCTTCCACCTGCTTCAGGTTGAAGGCATAATGTTCCGGCGTGAGTGGATCGGCATTATGGCTCGAAATGGGATAAGCTTGCGGGAAATTCCAGTCGATAAGTGAGTAATATACCGAAAATGAAATACCACCGCGCGCACAAGCATCCGCCAACTCTTTCATCAGATCACGACCGTAGGGAGTGGCATCCACAATATTGAAATCGGTATATTGTGAATGATACATGCAGAACCCGTCGTGGTGTTTGGATGTGAAAACAATTGATTTCATTCCTGCCGATTTTGCCAGGGCTACAATCTCATCAGGATTCCATTTTGTGGGATTAAATTGTTGAGCCGTATTGCCATACCAATCACTAAAAATTCCGGCAAACGATTGAATTTGTTCGCTATAACCACGACGAACGGGCTCACCATTATACACTCCGCCATATACGGAATACAATCCAAAATGGATAAACATCGAAAACTTTTGGTCGAGCCACTGTTGCGATGGCTTTTGCTGGGCTGATGCCAAGCATGCAATAAACAAGAGGAATAATATGATTTTCTGTTTCATATTTCAGTAGTTAGTAATCTGCAAAAATACGGAATAATTGAAGAGCGAACAAACGACAAGAATATTTGCCAACTCTGATTAAAGTGATAACAACCAATTCACTTATACTTCACCCACTTTATCATCTCTTTAATCGACGGTTTTTTACCATACATCAAGATTCCAACTCTGTAAATCTTAGCGGCAAGAATCGAAATAAGGATAAATGTTCCGTAGAGCAACGCTACAGCAAGCAGCTTTTCCCACATAGGAATGCCAAACGGGATGCGAACCATCATTACGATAGGAGAACTAAACGGAATAAGCGACGCCCAAAATGCCAACGGTCCGTCTGGATTACTTACGCTGTAAAACCCGGCAAAGAAAGCAAACATAATGATTATGGTAACGGGCATCATAAATTGAGATGTATCTTCCTCGCTATCCACCGCAGATGCAAACATAGCGAAAATAGAAGCATACAGAATATAGCCGCCAATGAAAAACACAAGAAAAAACAACACAATTTCAAACCAGTTAATGCTCATAACGGAATTCATGATCGATGCCATATCGAATTCTCCCATCTCAGCCGGAGCCGGCATCCCGGGTGTTGGTTGTGGAGCTGCAATAAACATAGTCAATACGCTAAACAATACTCCTAGTAAGATTCCCCAAATAACAAGCTGTGTAATTCCAACCAATCCTATGCCGATTATCTTGCCAATCAGCAACTTCACAGGCTTTACCGATGAAACCATCACTTCAACAATACGGCTTTTCTTCTCTTCCAACACGGCTTGCATAACCATGTTACCATACATGAGAATAAACATGTAGATAAGAATGGTAAACACCATCCCGATAATTGTCGCAACCTCAGTAGACGATTCAGAAACGGTTCCATCCTCACCCCATTTCATCGTTTTTATAGAAACTCTGGAGCCGCTTTCCACAATAGAACGTACCTGAGTGATAGCTTCGGTATTTACGTTATTTGATTGTGAGAGCACATCGAGTTTTTGCTGCATTACTTTTTCGCTTAGCGCATTTTCAATGATGCTGCGAAGTTCCTGCGGCGATTGTTTTTCAGATAATAGCGTAATAGCGTTGGGATTTACGTTCAAGTCATCCGTAATTTGCAAAATGGCAAACACATCTTTTCCAATCTGTGATCGATACTCACTTTCCTGTGCTTTTCCAACCGTTTGGAATCTGTATGTATCGGTCGATTCCAGCATAGGTGCATATATTCCGGTGTTGTCGATGACAATGATGTTCTTCTCTCCCCCATCGTTGAGCGTGGAAAGCCACAGCGGAACAAACGACAGTGAAGTCATCAATAATGGCATCAGCAGCGTCATGATGATGAATGATCTTTTTCGAACGCGGGTAAGAAATTCTCGTTGTATGACTAATGATAATGTATTCATAAATTCGATTGTAATTTTGTAATAATTCGATAGATATTCAGTTTCTTAGTTGAATATTTCCATGCCACGACTAACTTCTATTGAATTATGCGTAGCGAATATCCATTGAACAACTATTGTTTTACGGTTTTAATAAAAACATCGTTCATAGTGGGAATTTCTTCGTCGTAAGCTACCACATCGAAATTATCGAAAATTAGTTTTGCAAGTTCGTTATTTGTAACTTCAGGTTTCTTTTTTATGCGAATATCGATGTACTCGTGATACGGTTCTTTCGAAATCAATGTGAAAGTCGGATGCTCGAACATGAAATCATCTGCACGAAGGCGAAAGCGAAAAATCCCCGGGCTGTGCTCCTTTCGGATATCATATACTTTTCCCTGTAACACCACCTGCGATTTGTTTATCAATGCTATATTATCGCACAATGCTTCTACCGATTCCATATTATGTGTAGAAAGGATGATGGTTTTTCCTTCGTCTTTCAAACGAAGCATTTCGTCCTTTACAAGCTCGGCATTTACCGGATCGAAACCACTGAAAGGCTCATCGAAAATAAGCAAATCGGGGTTGTGGATTACGGTAGAGATAAACTGCACTTTCTGTTGCATCCCTTTCGATAATTCTTCCACTTTACGATTGTACCAACCGGCAATATCGAATCGCTTAAACCAGATCATTAACTCGCGATGTGCATCTTTTTTCGATAATCCGCGCAGTTGCGCCAGATACATCGCCTGTTCACCAACTTTCATTTTTTTGTATAATCCCCGCTCTTCGGGCAGATAGCCGATATTATAAACATCTTCGCTTTTCGAAAGACGACCATTGATAAACACCTCACCGCTATCGGGTGCGGTAATACGGGTGATAATGCGGATAAGCGTGGTTTTTCCTGCACCGTTCGGCCCCAACAGTCCGAAAACTGTCCCTCGGGGAACCTGAATGCTGACTTTATCTAAAGCCAGGTGCTGCGCGTATTGCTTTATTACGTTTGTGGTTTGTAAATAACTCATTAAATTTCTATTCAGTAGTTTAATACTTCAGTATTATTCGTTCTCCCAAACTCTTGGCAAGTGCTTTTTTCAAATCTTGCAATTGCCGAAGTTCGGTCATTAATTCTAATTGCTGTTCCGGATCAGCAGCTTCGATACCTTTTTTCACTTCGTTTATCCGCTGCATTACATGAGCATTTTTGAGCTCTGTTGTTGCACGAATTACTAATCGATCCAATGAGTTGCGTTCGCGTAGGCGAGAGCTTTTTTCGTCTTCGCTTTCTCCGATTGACTTAGCGTGAATCTTACTCAACTGATATTTGTCGCTGATAAGGTCAGTAGCCAGCTTGCTGATTTTAGGGTCGTGATGTGTAAGAAAGTGACGATCACAAACAAATGACTCGTCGCTCAGTTTTCCATAAGCCTCATCAAAAACAGTTCTATACAAGCTGTTGGTGAAAAAAACTTCGTCAGAAAAAATAAATTTATCCCTTAAAAGGTCAAATTTAATAACTTCTATTACGGATGGTCCGTCTTCAATGGCTACCTCAACTTCGATTTCCTCGCCTTCTTTTTCTTGCTTCTCTTTCTCGTAACTAACAAAAATGGGTAATGTTCCATATCTGATAATGTATCGTATGAGTTCGCGCTCCGCCTTCTCGTATGGATTTCTTGCCGTTAAAACATTTTTTCTTTCGACGGTTAAAGTATCTTTGGGCATGGATTGTGTTTCAACAACCGTTTCCCTCGCTTGTTCTTTTTCGCGTTGCTCCTTTTTCTTCTCGTAATTTTTAATGCGTATTTTGTTTACTGCAGCAATAATAACATCTTCGCGTGAATTGAGCAGTGTTGCCGAGTCCTGAATATAAACGGAACGTTTGATGTTGTCGGGAATAAGTGCGATACTCTGAACGATATTGGATATAAGCCCTGCCCTTTTTATAGGGTCATCTCCCGCTTCATCCAACAGTAAATTGGTTTTAAAACGAATAAAGTCCTGTTCGTGCTCATCGATAAAGCGGTTAAATTGTTCTGCATTCTGCTTACGGGCAAATGAATCGGGATCTTCACCCTCGGGCAGCAATACTACTCTTACGTTCATTCCGTCTTCCAGCAGTAAATCTATACCTCGCAAAGCAGCTTTAATACCGGCAGCATCACCGTCATACAAGACCGTGATATTCTCGGAGAACCGATGAATCATGCGTATTTGGCCGAGAGTAAGCGCCGTTCCCGAAGATGCAACTACGTTTTCAATACCAGCCTGGTGCATCGACAACACATCGGTATAACCTTCCACCAAAAAACATTTATCGGTTTTAACAATGGCATTTTTCGAGAAAAAAATTCCGTAAAGTTCCTTGCTTTTGGAGTAAATCTCACTTTCGGGCGAATTTACATATTTGCCTGTGTTCTCAACTTTTTTGAGAATACGTCCCCCAAAGGCGACTACTTTCCCCGATAACGTATGAACCGGAAAAATCACCCTTCCCCGGAACCGATCGATAAGCAGACTATTGTTTTCACCTCCGGTAGAAAGTCCGGTTTTCAGCAAATAGTCACGTTTGTAACCCGCTCGTTGAGCTTCTGCTGAAAAGGCATCCCGCTGTTCAAGACTGTAACCCAACTGGAACTTTCTAATAATATCATCCCGAAAGCCACGCTCTTTGAAATAACTCAATCCAACAGCTTTTCCTTCGGGATTTTCGTGAAGTGTTTTAACAAAGTAATCACGAGCAAATTCGTTCAGAATAAACATGCTATCGCGATCGCTCTGCGCTTGCTTCTCCTCGTTGGTCAGCTCCTTTTCAACAACCTCGATATTGTATTTTTTGGCCAGAAACTTTAATGCTTCGTAGTACGACAGCTGCTCATGCTTCATGATGAAGTGTACGGAAGAACCGCCTTCGCCACAAGAAAAGCATTTACAAATATTTTTGGCCGGAGAAACGTAAAACGAAGGCGTACGATCATCGTGGAACGGGCACAAACCGACAAAGTTGACACCTCTGCGACGAAGCGTAACAAAATCGGATACCACATCAACTATTTGTGCTGTATCCTGAATTCGTTCTATGGTTTGTGGATCTATCATTTTGGGTTACGAAAATAGTGAAATAAATCGTTAATAGGAGACTATTTGAAAATAAAATGCTACTTTTGTGAAAAGTAAAAAATCTAACTTTAATATTTTAAACACAAAAAAATGGATACTATTAATTGGTCGGATCTATCATTCGGCTATATGAAAACAGACTTCAACATCCGCACTTATTTCAAAGACGGAAAATGGAGTGAGCCACAAGTAGACAGCTCGGAATTCCTAAACATCCACATGGCTGCCACATGCCTGCATTACGGTCAGGAAGCATTTGAAGGATTGAAAGCCTTTAAAGGAAAAGACGGGAAAATCCGAATTTTCCGCATGCGAGAGAATGCATTGCGCCTGCAATCATCGTGCCGTGGAATTATGATGCAGGAGCTTCCTGTTGAGCTTTTTGAAGAAATGGTACTGCTTGCCGTGAAAAAAAACGAACGGTTTGTTCCACCTTATGAAAGTGGAGCATCGTTGTACATTCGTCCGCTTTTGATCGGAACAAGTGCACAGGTAGGTGTGAAGGCAGCTACGGAATACACTTTTCTTATTTTCGTGACTCCGGTTGGGCCATATTTCAAAGAAGGTTTCAAGCCTACGCCTATGGTAATCTTGCGCGAATACGACCGCGCCGCACCACTTGGAACCGGAACTTTTAAAGTAGGTGGCAACTACGCTGCAAGTCTTACTGCAGGCGATAAAGCTCACAGATTGGGGTATTCTGCGGTTCTTTATCTCGACGCAAGAGAGAAAAAGTATCTTGATGAATGTGGACCCGCTAACTTTTTTGCTATCAAAAATAATACATATATCACACCCGCTTCCGAATCGATTTTGCCTTCAATAACCAACAAAAGTTTGATTCAGCTGGCAGAAGATATGGGAATGAAAGTTGAGCGCCGCCGCGTTATGGAAGAAGAATTGGCCACGTTTGAAGAAGCCGGTGCTTGCGGAACAGCAGCTGTGATCAGCCCGATTTTACGTATCGACGACCTGGCGGAAAACAAGAGCTATGAATTCTGCAAAGATGGGAAAGCCGGTCCTATTTCGGAAAAACTATATAAAAAGCTTCGTGCTATTCAGTATGGTGATGAACCCGATGTGCACGGTTGGGTAACAGTAATAGAATAAAGATCTACAAATTAAATTAGTCCGATTGTTATACGAATCGGACTAATTTTTTTTAAACATTGTATATTGTTGAATTAACGAGTAGCCTTGAACTTCACTTATCCGACTTCATCTATTTCTCATCCCATTCACTATACGGATGTATGGATAAGAACGAATTGTAATATCGTACGTTTCCGGTAACCTCGTGGCCAAGCCAGTCTGGTTTTTCATACGGTTCATCTTCACTTTCGAGTTCAACTTCGGCAATGAGTAAACCCTCGTTGTCGCCGTAGAACTCATCCACCTCAAAAACATGATTTCCCACGTTAATTAAGTATCGTGTTTTTTCGATAACTGCATCCTCGCATAACAATAACATCTCTTCAGCATCCGGTATAGGAATTTCATATTCCCACTCATTTCGTTTGATGGTGTTTTCTTCAAGCGCACTCTTAATCGTCACATACGCTTTTTCACCTTTAATCCTAACTCGCACAACACTTATTCCGGAGAGAGCGAGATAACCCTGTTTAATGCGGAAATTTTTAAAGGATTGTGACTTATAATCACCGTTTACCAGAAATTTTCTTTCGATTTCGTAGCCCATAAGTTTGTTTTTCTGTATAACAACCAAAGGGTTAAAACTGTTTGAAAAATTGAACGATATCGAAGCGGCAATGTTATTGAACGTATAATCTCAATCCTATTTTAGAAACTGCAATGTCAAAATTAATTACCTATTCACAGTCGGAAATTTTAAAACTTACCGATCCTCGCGCGGGAGAAGAAAAGTTCGGAGAACGAATACAGCTGATTGAATCTCCCGATAATTGGTTCGATCAGCTGAAAGCCCAAAATTCACGTTTCGTGATCATCGGGATCCCCGAGGATATCGGCGTGCGTGCTAATATGGGACGACCGGGAACGGCTACTGCGTGGGATAATTTTCTGGAAAACCTCGTTAACATTCAACACAACCGCTTGTGCAGAGGATATTGGATAACGTTGCTGGGCGAGTTAGATTTTTCGGAAGAAATGAAACGTGCATCTGAACTGAATCCGAGCATCAAAGAAGAACGAAAAATGATGTTCGATTTGGTCACCGAAATTGACAGCGAAGTGGAACTTTACGTTTCGAAAATCATTTCGGCCGGAAAAATACCGATAATCGTGGGCGGCGGACACAATAACGCATACGGAAATATTAAAGGACTGGCCTTGGCAAAGGATATGAGCATAAATGTAATAAATTTCGATGCTCACACCGATCTCCGTCCGATGAAAGGCCGCCACAGTGGAAATGGTTTCTCTTACGCCATGAAAGAAGGTTATTTGAGCAATTACTTTATTTTCGGACTACACGAAAATTACATTTCGAAAGGCGTGTTAAATGAAATTGGTAAAATTTCAGACCGTGTGAAATACAATACATATGAAGAAATTGGTGTGAGAGGTGAAAAATCTTTCGAAGACGAGTTAATGACAGCACAAAAACATATCGAAGACCGTCCTTTTGGCCTGGAAATCGATTTGGATAGTATTCCCATGATCGCCAGTAGCGCCATCACACCCAGTGGTTTTTCGGCAGAACGTACACGACAGTTTATTTATCACTTTGCCGGATTAAAAAATGTGGCCTATCTGCATCTTTGCGAAGGCGCACCAGTTCTGTCATCCGATAAAAACCCCAACTTGATAGGAAAATTTATTTCTTATCTGATTACCGATTTTGTGAAGGCGAAAATGTAAATGTAAAATTGGGAAAATAAAAAAAACTATGTTTCTAAGTTCTCGTAATCACTACGAAAGAAATAAAAACATAGTTAAGATTTTGGTTGGATTAAATAAAAATCAATGCGCGTAATTCTATTATTTTATTTAAGAATCCATAACAAAGATAAGTTATAAATAAGAGACACACATCAAGATTACCGAAAAAGTTTTGGGTTGGGTATTTTTTCCACACTTTTCTAAAACAGCACCTCAAAGAAAAAAAATATTTTAACTTTCTAATATAAAAAATAACAATAACTTTGCTGTAATATTTCTCCTAAACACAATCTTAATACATTGAACTACTCTATGAAAACATCTGTCTTTTGTAAATTGTCTTTTGTATTTTTTATTTTCTTTTCTATCAACGGAGAAGATGCTCAATGCCAGGAAAAATTTAAGTTTGGAAAAGTTTCTATAGAGGAACTGGAAATGAAAAGCTATGCAAATGACACATCAGCCAATGCTGTAGTACTCTATGAGGAAGGATATACCAGTTTTTTCTTCACTGACGACTTTGTCCTTCAGACTGAGATTACAGAAAGAATTAAAATATTAAAACAGGAAGGGGTTGAACTTGCCACTATAAGCGCTCAATATTACGTACAAGGTCCGAAGAAAGAGAGAATATCTGACATAGAGGCATGGGCTTATAATTTGGAGAATGGTAATATAGAAAAAACCAAACTCGATAAGAAATTCATCTTTGACGAAAAGATTAACGACAATGTCTATCAGGTCAAATTTGCCATTCCAAATGTAAAAGCAGGCTCTGTAATTGAATACAAATACAAAAGAATATCTCCGTTTTATTACAACATACCCGAATGGTATTTCCAGCGAACCTCAATACCGGTTATTTTTAGCCGGTATGAAGCTATTATACCTGAATATTTTATTTACAAAATTGACACAAAAGGTTATGAACAAATAAAAGCTGAAGAAAAACAAATTAACCAAACAATCAGTATTGTTCAAGGAGGTGAAAGTATAAGAGTACCGCATACAGCCCGAAATTTAGTTCTGACTGCGGAAAATTTACCTGCTATGAAAGACGATAACTATGTTTGGAATGTAAGAGACTATATGTCAAGCGTAGTATTTGAGTTGGCTGCCACCAATTTTCCGGGAAGTCTTTACAAATCCTACTCATTATCTTGGGAAGATATTGAGAAAACATTGCAGGCAAACTCTGAATTTGTTAGAAGCTTTACAAAAAAAACTTCTATAAATGAGGATATTAAACAATTTGAAAATATTGCAGATGAAAAAAGTAAAATCGAAGCGATATACAGTTACGTAAAAGATAAGGTGAGATGGAATGGTGAATATGCTTTTTATGACAATGCTTCAGATGCACTAAAAAGTGGAGTAGGCAATAATGTTCAGATCAACGGGCTTATTATCAGTGCACTGAACAGCTCCGGCATCAAATCATATCCTGTGATGCTTAGACGCAGGTCTCAGGGAAGGTTGCCTATAGCTATGCCTTCTTTAGAAAAGCTGACAACATTTATTGTTGCGGCAGAAACAAAGGATGGAACCGTTTATTATCTTGATGGCTCGGCTACACGCGGAGGATTAAATATGCTTTCCTCAGACTTATTGGTGGATCAGGCCCGTACGTTTAACTTAAAAGAAAACGGTAAATGGGTAGATCTTACAGAACTGACTCAGAACCAGACAGTAATAAGCAATAGTGCAAAACTGACTTCTGATGGCTCTCTGGAGTGTAAAATAGAAGCTTCATACAGGAACCAACCAGCTTATGATTTAAAAAACCATTTATTCAATCTGAAAGATTCGACAGAGTACATCGAAAAATTTCAAAGTGAAAATAATGTTGAGGTAGTGAATTATTCTGTTAAAGGACACGATAATAACCTGTCAACATTGGTTAGAGAAACAATTTTCATTAAAAAAGAAGATTTGTCGCGAGGTGATTTCATCTATCTCAACCCACTTATTATTCCTCACACTACAAAAAACTCATTCACACAATCAGAAAGAAAATTACCAATAGAATTTGAATATCCTCAATCTTTTCAAATAATAACGTCTATTGAAATTCCTGAAGATTATGTAATTGAAGAACTGCCCAAGTCAGGTAAAACTGCTCTCGATCAAAATGCGGCAACATTCAGCTATGCAATAACAGGGAGCGGAAACATAATACAGTTGAATTACCGGTTTAATCTTAACGAAATTCTTTTCCCATTTTCGAGTTACGAAACGTTAAAGGAATTCTGGGGACTTCTGACTACAAAAAACAATGAAATGATTGTTTTAAAGAAAAAATAACAGAACACTTGCTATGAATAAAAAAATATTTGTTCTTTTTATATTCTTGATGATCTGCCTGCTTTCTTATGCATCAAAAGAACGGGCAGATCTGGCATTCTCTTCTATTCCTGAATCACTAACAAAAGACGCCTTCGCGGTAGTAAGAAATCATGTTATTGATTTTGAGTATACTTCTCCTTTAAAAGGAATAGAAAAAAATCTCAAGGAATTTACCATACTCAGTGAAAAAGGGTTAGAAAATGCTCATTTTTCGGTTTACGGTGACAAATTCAGAAAACTAAAAAAATTTTCTGCAACAATGTACGATAAGGATGGCAACGAATTGAAAAAATTTAAAATATCAGATGTAAAATCTACCGAATGGTCATCGGAACTGGCAACTGACAATCTTTTGTATTATTTTGAGTGTCAGGCTCCCGCCTTCCCTTTCTCTATTTCTTATGAATACGAGATAGAGTGGAGTAAGGGAATTCTTAATTTTCCAGTTTTTGCACCTCAGTTCAACTCAGATCTATCCGTTCAGAAAGCTTCTTACACCTTAAAAGTGCCTGCTGGAACTGAAATTCTTTTTGAAGGCAATTCTTTTATACCAACACCGGAGAAGAAGAATGAAAACGGTTTCGATGTTTTACAGTGGAAGCTATACGATTTAAAACCGGTAACTGAAGAACCTTACTCACCAGATGTGGAAGAGTTGATACCGCTGCTCTACACAATGCCCAAAACCTTTACTTTTGACGGACAAGACGGTTCATTTGAAACCATAAACAACATTGGAGAATTTCAAAATAAATTGAATGATACACGAAACAATTTACCGGAAGATGTAAAACAGAAAATCATCGATCTGACCCGGAACGCAAAGTCCAACAAAGAAAAAGTAAAAATTCTGTATGATTTCCTGGGTCAGACTACCAGATATGAAAGCATTCAGCTCGGTATAGGAGGTTTTCAGCCGGCAACATCGGGCGAAGTTAGTAAGATGGCGTTCGGAGATTGCAAAGGGTTATCCTTTTACCTTAAATCGATGCTCGAAGCTGTTGGTATAGAGTCGGATTACACCATAATCCGATCCGATTTAAACACAAAAACACTTCAAAAAAACTTCACCAGTTACCTGCGCACAAACCACATTATTCTTCGTGTGCCTTTAACCAACGACACGTTGTGGCTGGAATGCACAAATACTAAAGTACCGTTTGGATATGTACATGAAAACATTTCGGGACATAATGCCATTGCCGCAGTCCCGGGCGGAGGAGAATTCGTGAAACTTCCCGATTATCCCGATAAAGAGAATTTATCGGAGAACGAGGTAACTATAACCTTCGATCCGTCTGCAGAAACACGCATAAAAGTAAAAAACACCAATCACCTGAAGAAATACGAAGACGTTTTGGGTTTAACTACACTCAAGAGTAATGAACAAATAGATCATGTAAGAAGAAATATCAATTTACAAAATGCATCGGTTTCGCAATTAAAGATTGAAGAGGACAAATCAGAAAAGCCGTCCATTAATTTAGAGTACAATGTAACATCAGCGTATGGAACCAAAACCGGAAACAGATACTTCGTTCCTATAAACATATTTCGCAACAATAAAAACAGTTTAGCCAAAACAAACAGAAAATATGATATTGTAATCTCTAACGGATGGCAGCAAACGGATAATATTAAAATTATTCTACCCGAAGGCTATGAAATAGAATATTTGCCAAAACCGGTTGTTATCGATTCCCCGTTTGGGGCAATAGAATCGGAAGTGAAAACTGACGGAGAAAACACCATACTCATAAATCAACGTTTATTGATGAAAAGTGGTAGCTGGGACGTTAAAACTTACGATGATTTTTATAATTTTATGAATAAAATAGCATCGACTTATAAAGAAGATATTGTATTGAAAAAAATATAAGGAATATGAAATCAAATTATCAATTAAAGGCTATTTGCCTATCGATATTTATGCTGGCCTGTACAGTAGCTTATACACAAGTCAGCCTTCCAGCCATGTTCTCGGACAATATGGTTCTGCAGCAAAAAACTAATGCACCCATTTGGGGAAAAGCCGGGTCAAACAAAAATGTGAAGATCGTTACGTCGTGGGACAAGCAAACCTATGATGTAAAAGCAGATGAAAAAGGGAAATGGAAAGCTACCGTAAAAACTCCCACAGCAGGTGGTCCATACGAAATAACCATTTCGGAAAAAAATACTATCCGGTTAAAAAACATACTGATAGGCGAAGTATGGATTTGTTCGGGACAATCGAATATGGAAATGCCGTTGGCAGGATGGGGAAAGATCTTCAACTACGAAAAGGAGATCGCCGAAGCCAATTATCCGAACATTCGGTTATTACAAGCAAAAAGGACAACAAGCACTTATCCGTTGGATGATGTTGCACTCGATTCTGATGGCTGGCAACCTTGTTCACCTGCAACTATTGAGAACTTTTCGGCTACCGCTTATTTCTTCGGACGCGATTTGTATCAAAACCTGAATGTTCCGATTGGACTTATTCACACTTCGTGGGGCGGTACTGTGGCTGAAGCATGGGCAAGCGCTGAGTCACTAAATATGATGCCCGAGTTCCGGGAACCTGTTGCTGAGTTCAGTAAAATGCCACAGGAAACAAATCAAAAAGACTGGATGACACAAGTTAATGAGAAAGATTTCGGAATCAGGAATAATGTTGCAGTCGCTGCACAGAAAAACTTCAACGATTCGGACTGGAAAACTGCTATAGTTCCGGGGTTATGGGAAGAGGGGGATTTGCCCGATACCGACGGGCTTGTGTGGTTCAGAAAAACTATCGATATCCCCGATAATTGGGTAGGAAACAATCTCACACTCTCTCTTGGAGCAATTGACGATAGCGACATTACCTACTTCAACGGTACTCAAATCGGGGCAACCGATGGTTATGCTACCGAGCGAAGGTACATTATCCCGGCCCGGTTAGTAAAAAAAGGAAATGCTGTTATTGCCGTTCGTGTTACCGATACCGGGGGTGGCGGCGGTTTTCACGGTGATCCGGTTAAAATGTATATTGCTCCCCAAAACAAAGAAACTCTTCGGGAAAATCTGGATGGAGAATGGAAATATAAATTGGCAGTTAATTTGAAGAATGTAAATACCAACCTGCAAAACAGGCCTACCAGTCTTTACAATGCCATGATAGCTCCTTTTATTCCTTACACGATAAAGGGCGCCATCTGGTATCAGGGTGAGTCCAACGCGGGCAGAGCGTATCAGTATAGAACACTTTTTCCGTTGATGATAAACGATTGGCGTACGAAATGGGGTTATGATTTTCCGTTTTATTTTGTTCAGTTGGCTAATTTTATGCAGGTGAAAGATGAGCCGGCAGAATCTGCCTGGGCTGAACTCCGCGAAGCTCAGTTTCAAACACTCCGCCTCAACAATACAGGAATGGCAACCATTATCGATATAGGCGATGCCGTTGATATTCATCCCAAAAACAAGCAAGATGTTGGTAAACGACTGGCATTACAGGCTCGTGAAAAAACATATGGACAAGATATCGTTGGATCAGGACCAATTTATGAATCGTATAAAATTGAGAATGGAAAAATCCGAATATATTTTAAGCCGAATAAATCGAAACTTGTTGCTAAAGATGGCGACTTAAAAGGTTTTTCTATTGCCGGACCCGATAAGAAATTCTATTGGGCAGATGCTAAAATAGACGGTAACGAAATTGTAGTCAGCTCTCCCAATGTGAAATTCCCCATCGCCGTTCGCTATGCCTGGGCGGATAATCCGGTTTGCAACCTGTACAACGGAGCCAGGCTTCCCGCATCACCATTCCGCACGGATGACTGGGCGGGAACGACGATAAATAATAAGTAAAATAAAAAAGCCGCTGATTTGCGGCTTTTTTTGTGATCAGGAAGGGATTCGAACCCTTGACCCACAGCTTAGAAGGC
>DCEG01000072.1:0-9078 GCA_002316835.1 Bacteroidales bacterium UBA1035
AAACTCTCTCGGAAGAAAAACTGAATACCGTAAATATAAGTGGAAACCGGGGGAGTACCTGTGAAAAGACAGATTATGTATCCGCCAAACATCCCCAAAAACATGCTCAACGCAACCAAAACAGGCATAAAAAACACGAATGCCGATACTTTGGGCATAATCAGGTAATTGGCGGAATTTATACCCATAATTTCCAGTGCATCAATCTGTTCGGTAACACGCATAGTCCCAATTTCGGATGCAATATTTGAACCCACTTTTCCCGATAAAATCAAACACATGATAGTGGATGAAAATTCCAACAAAATAATTTCGCGCGAAACCACCCCAACCGTAAAGCGTGGCAACAGCGGAGAAGCCACGTTGATCGCAATTTGCATAACGATAACAGCCCCAATAAAGAAAGAGATGATCATAACGAGCCAAATGGAGTTGACACCCAACTTATAAACCTCTTTCGAGAACTCTTTAAAGAATTCCCGGGCCCGGTCAGGTAGTGTCATTACTCTCTTCATGAGCTCGACATATTCACCAACACTCTCTAAAGAAGTTACTATGCTCATTTATTCGGGAGTTTTTTAATACGCACAAAGATAAGATAATGTTTTTTATTTTGACGATTCAATGTGTGAAACTATCGGAAAAAATAATTGCATTATCTTTGCCAAATGTACGAGTACAACGACAAAGAACTTGGAAAAATAGTGGTGAAACCTCACACTCGGGCAAAAAGAATTATTGCCCGAAGAAAAGAGGAACATATTCTGTTGACAGTACCATTTGGCTTTAAACTGAAAACGTTGCCATCGGTGTTGGATGAAATGCGCCCGCGCTTAATGAAAATAAATCCTGTTAAAAATCAACTGATTGCAGAAGAAACTGTTATAGAAACATTCTCGTTTACCGCAAGATTATCGAGAACGCATTTGGTAGAAAACGTGAAAATGAGATTAAAAAACGGTGACTTAACAGTCTTTATTCCTCAGAATTTTGATTTGGAAAATACCGATTCTCAATACATTGTTAAAGAAATGATACGACAAGCGTTGCGACACGAAGCCAAAAGAATTTTACCCAAGAAAACGTTGGAGTTCGCTCAAAAACTCAACTTACATGTTACCGATGTGAAAATTAACAAAAGTATATCGCGTTGGGGAAGTTGCTCACGCAAGAAAAGTATCAATCTTTCATTGTATCTGATGCTGCTTCCAGAAAAGTATATCGATTATGTGGTTCTTCACGAACTGGCGCACACAATTGAACTGAATCACAGTGAAAAATTCTGGAAACTGCTCGATAGTTTTTGTGGTGAAAATGCAAAGACGATAAGTCAATCACTTAGAAGGCATAAGTCAACAACGTACGAACTGCTGACGGGACGATTATAGGTTACTGACCAAGAATTTAATGCACCATCTTTACTCACAGATTGACCTGGAGTAATGCCGTGAGGATTTTACAAATCCTTCAACATCACATCTTTCGAAGATTCATAAATAGATATTCGCGTATCCATCAAGGCATCCCAGTGCTGTGCAAAATCACCTTCAACATCGATCAGAAAATCTTCAGAACCCTCTTTATCTATCTGCTCCATAAGGTCATTAACTGTCAGCAAATTAATATCCAGAGCAGGTTGATATGCCATAACCCGGTCATCCTGGGGTGTAGGAGTCGGTAAAATTATCTGGAGTTTATGGAGTTCGTCAATAATATCGTTTGTCAGTTTGATAGGTATTTTGCACTTCATTGAAATCTGATCGGCCGTTAGAGGTGTTTCTCCCTCGGCGAATCGTCTTACGATCACCGATGTGATCATGATGGTAAAGAAATCACGAAAACGACGACTGATATTTTTAGTTTCCCTATCGAAGGAAAATTTTCTGACATTCTGTGCCGAAAATGATAATTCAGCACCTATTAACACAATAAACCATGACATTTGAACCCACAAAAGCAATAACGGTATAGCGGCAAAAGCACCGTAAATGGCATTGTACTTAGCTATCCATAGCTGTCCGTTTAAATAAATCATCTGGAAAAGCTGAATGGCAATACCGCCAACAATACCTCCAATCAACGCACTGGACCATTTCACTTTCGTATTCGGCATAAATCGATACAAGAGCGTTAAGGTAATGATCATTACTAAAAACGGAAGAATATTCAACACCTGAGTAACCACAGGATCAAGGATGTAACTAAACTTATCAAAAGGTCCTGTGGATGCCTGAATAAGGGCTGTCAAACTATAATTAAGTACTGCAAAAATTGGCAAGAGCAGAATAAGAGCAAAATAATCGACCGCCCTCCGTTGAATGGATCTACCTTTCTTTACGCCCCATATCCGGTTGAAACTATTTTCAATATCGGAGAACAACAAGATAACTGTGTATAACAACAAAATTATCCCGATTCCGGCAAAAACGCCTCCCTGAGCGTGCTTCAACGAGTTATTTACGAGCTTAATGAGCGTCTCAATGGTAAATGCTGTGGTTTCTGTAATTGAAGAATCTGTGTTTAACGAGTCAGGTTTTTGTACCGTGCTCACGATACTTATTTCCTGATCAGAGTTTATGGATTCCGAAACATCTATAATGGTGTCGGTTGCCATTTGTGATTCGGGCAAAACTGCAACAACTTCCTTATCGTCGCTGTTGAAAAAGTCAAAAATCTGACTTTCGAGTATATTTTCGAACCCGAATCCCCTGGCAATAGCAAATAAAACAGCCAGCATAGGCACCAATGACAAGATAGTGCGATAAGTCAGTGACCGGGAACTGGCACCAAGATTTTGTTCCTGCACACCTCTAACGGTGAGCATGGTAACTTTAAGAACATTGTGTGAAACGTTCTTTTTATTGGAGAAATTTTCCGGATTTAGTCGCCAGATATCGTAAGAAAGAAAGTGAATCCATTCTTTTATTTTAAGCCTGACTCTTTCAATCAACCCCGGCTTATCTTCCTCTTCTTGTTTAGAAACCTTTTTTCCTCTTTTCGCCATACAGTTAAAATAAAAAAACAGCTGGCCTGTAAGCCGGGTTCTGTATACAGTCAATAAATGTCTGTATGTTTGTCATTTATCTGCGAAACGATGTCGCCATCGCTCTTTAGCGACCTACCCCTCGGCATCGGGCGAGCAACCCTACATATCCGATATACATGGTCTTACAACCCATAAGGCGTACGGCACACTGTATTGCTACAGCATCCGGTAAGCTTTTACCTTACCTTTTCACCCTTGCCCCGACACTTCGGTCGAGGCGGTTATTTTCTGTTACGCTACTCTGCCCTCGCGGACAGCTTCCCGTTAGGAAATATGGTGCTCTGTGTTGCCCGGACTTTCCTCCTCCCGTAAACGGGAAGCGACAAACCGGCCTGCTGCAACTGCAAAAGTAATAATAAGTAACGACTTTACTGCTGTTTCATTCAGTTTTCTGATATACGTACCCCACTCTACCTAAACCGTATACTGCGAAAACTTGTGCATGAACGATTCATAATACGTTTTTGACACCGGGAGGTCAGGTGTGTTTTCTGCATCCAGTTCAAGCACAATTCCACCTTTAACTTTTTTCAGGATCTTCACCTTGTCCATGTTCACAATATAAGAACGATGACAACGTACCAGTGGAGTATCTTTTGTCAGATTTTCGTCCATCCATTTCAGTGAGTTACGAAGCAAGAAACGGGATTGTCTGGATTTATTCAGATAAAAAATGGTGGCGTAGTTATCGGCAGATTCAATATAGAGCAGATTTTCAAGGGTGATAGAGATCTTCAGGTCACCCTTTTCGTCCGGAAATGCTACCTGAGTCCTTGTGTGCGGATTTGTAATTTTTTCCTGTTCAATATTTGCTAAAAGTAAACTCTTTTCTTTCCAGGAGAAGTAAAGCCAGGTAATTGCATAGGGCAATAACAGTACCAATGCCGTATTTACAGCACTTTGACGAAAAATATCCATAAAATCAGTGTCGGCACCCTCCTTAGGCACAAACTTCGAAAAAAGTGAATAAAACACTGCCATGGCCAGTATTTCACACAAGATCCATAATCCGTATTGCCAGTAATAAATATCGTTTTTTTTCGAATAGAATGCAAGAATAACACGGCTGACAACCACTACCAACATTCCCGTAAGAATGATCAAACTGGAAAAAGTAAAATACTTAAAATCGGAAATAGCGGGATACCATGCCCTTGAGCCAAAAGGCTGGAAGGTGTTGATAAACAGCAATGCAAAAATTGCCGTGAACACGATCATTTTTACCGTGTTACTCTTCTCGTATAAGTATGTGGGTATTTTCCCATTCATGTTAAGACTGTCAATCACCGACACGGTGCAAAAATAGTTTTTTATTGAGGATTAACCAAATGAAATGCATGCTGCAAAGAGAAGATTTCGCCCCTCTATAGCTGTTTTCACCCCTTATAGAGGTTTCTGCCACATACCAACATCCGCTTTCCCTTTGATTTGTGGATACCTGAAAAAGGATATTCCTTTACAACAAAAATGAAATACTGCCAACGATTTACAGAGTTGAGTAACCTTTTTAAGCAAGGAACCGACTGTCAATTAACAGAAACGAAAACGAGCATCCGTTTTTTTTCGTTCGGAAGCACTTTATGTTCTGACGAAGCATTGCCGGATGATGCCCATATTGAAGAGAATTTTCACTTTGAGTATCCCATATTTTTCCCTTTTGGAAAACAAAAACACAAAAGTGCTATTTTACTCCTGCACGGCTTGAACGAGAGAAACTGGAATAAATACCTTACCTGGGCCGAGTACCTGTGCCACCACACGAGGAAACCGGTCATCCTTTTCCCCATCGCTTTTCATATAAATCGTTCGCCACTGTCGTGGTCATCTCCGCGTGCCTTGACTTCCCTTTTGAGTTACAGACGAAATAAATACACAGACGACCGCTCAATAAGTTTTGCCAACGTAGCATTGAGCGAGCGCATCAGCCAAAATCCGGAGCGTTTTTATTTGTCTGGAAGACAAACCTGGACCGACTTAACTTCTTTATACGAAGAGATAAAAACCGGAAGACATCCACTTTTCAGTGAAGGTACGCATATCGATATTTTTGCCTATTCTATTGGTGCATTCCTGTCTCAGGTAGCGCTCATGGCAAACATGAAAGGACTTTTCTCCGATTCGCGGTTGTTTATGTTTTGCGGAGGGAGCATATTCCATTCTATGCGTGGCATATCCAGAAGTATTATGGATAAAGCAGCTTTTGAAAAGATGTACAATTATTACGTTTATACTTTCGGTATGGAGCCGATTACTAAATGGTTCCGAGACAGAGCCTTCGACGCATTCTTCCAGATGATTTTGCCCGAGAGGTTCCGGACACAGCGTGAAAGTTTTTTTGAAAAAATCGGAGAAAAAATCGGCGGGATTATTCTTGCACAAGATACGGTAATTCCTTACCATGGAGTACAAGAAGCGTTAGGAGTAAAGAACACGGAAGAACGGATTGACTTACACGATTTTCCATTTCCTTATTCTCACGAAAATCCTTTCCCGGTGAACCTCAAAGATGTTTCATCCGTTGACCATTCTTTTACGAATGTCTTTTCACGGATAGCCAATTTTTTTGCTTAGATTTTTTAACTTTTTTTCTTTACAACCAATTTTTAATGTTTTATTTGTATATTTGGACTTGATAATTTGAAGATTAAGAAACTGTTTTGAATTTTTTTATGCAATGTTTTTTAGTCATTTTTTGATAGATTCGGGCTTTCGTTTCGCATCAAATAGCGGGCTATTTAAAAGAAAGGAAAGATTGAAGATGCGAAAAAGGGCAGAAAACAGCATAAAAGTATAGATATAAAAATGATTCGTAAAATTCAAAACAGTTTCTAAGTAGTTCCCGGATTGCTCCAATTCTGGAACCTATATCAAATCAAAATCGATCTGGAAAGCAATCTATTAAGTAAAATTTCAAATAAAACTAATTATGTCGGAAAAATTGAAGAAAAAAGGGATAAGTTTGTTATTCGCGTTACTTTTCTTTGCGTCACTGTCTGCTCAATTTCAACCCAACTGGGAGTCGCTGGACAAAAGAGAAACACCTCAATGGTGGAAAGATGCTAAATTCGGTATTTTTATTCACTGGGGATTGTATTCAGTTCCGGCTTATGCACCCGTAAACGAAGTGGATGGAATTTATGAAAAATATGCCGAACATTATTACAACCGTCTTTTAACAGGTAACAAGTTTTTTCAGGATTTCCACACAAAACAATACGGTGAAGATTTTAAATACGGCGATTTTGCAGCCGCGTTTAAAGCCGAATATTTTAACCCCGATTATTGGGCTGAACTTTTTAAGGAAGCCGGCGCAAAATATGTTGTACTGACGTCTAAACATCACGATGGCTTTTGTTTATGGCCAAGTACGCAATCGCCTCATTGGAATAGTGTTGTAATGGGTCCTCATGCCGATTTAATTGGTAAATTATCCACATCAGTGCGTAATGCCGATTTACGTTTTGGATTATATTATTCACTACTTGAATGGGCGCATCCGCTGTATTCTCAACCTACAATAGAAAAATGGGTAGATACCCACATGATTCCACAAATGAAAGAACTCGTAAACAATTACAAACCCGAAGTTATTTTTTCCGACGGAGAATGGGATTACGACAGTAAAGCGCTGAAAAGCGAAGAATTTCTTGCCTGGCTATACAATGATTCCCCGGTAAAAAACACGGTAGTAGTTAACGATCGCTGGGGAAAAGAAACCAGAAGCAAACACGGTGGTTACTACACCACAGAGTATGATTTGGTGCACAATCAGGAAGGGATCGGGGATAAGGCTGATCATCCGTGGGAAGAAAGTCGGGGAATTGGCACATCCTATGGATATAACCGGTTTGAAACAACAGCGCATTACCTTTCCTCAAAACAACTGATCGATATTCTTATCGATAAAGTGACCAACGGTGGTAATTTTCTATTGAACATTGGCCCAGATGCAACGGGCATGATACCCGTAATTATGCAGGAAAGATTACTCGACATAGGTAAATGGCTGAAGGTAAACGGGGAATCCATATATTCTTCACAACCATGGCGAAGTCAACATAAACCAAAAAGCAACAACCTCTTTTTTACTCAAAAAGACGGGAGCCTGTACATTATCTTAAAAAAATGGCAAAGGACTCCCATTGTGCTTACCAATTTAAAGGGTGCGGGAAAAGTTGAGTTATTAGGATACAAAGGAACAATAAATTCAACACTCCTAAACGGAAGATTGACAATCCCGACACCTATCCTAACAGTCGATGAACTACCGTGTGAACATGCCTGGGTATTCAAGGTTTCAAACTTTAAAGAATAGCATATTCTAAAAGTTAAATAAAAAGGACATTGTCCTAAGAAACGATTATTTATAGTATTTTTGAAATTAGACCCAACAGTGTCTGATCACAAGGATGGACAAGACAACTAGAAATACAACTGAATTTGAAAACGTTTATGTTTCTCATTATTCGAGAATGAAACGTTTTGCACAGGAATATGTAATTAGGGAAGAAGATGCGGAAAATATTGTACAAGATGTATTTCTAGACCTATGGGAACAGAATTTTCTTTTACTGTCACATACCCATCTTTTTGCTTATTTATTTACAGCTGTTAAGAACAAATGCATTGACTTTTTGAGACACAAAACAGTAGTTCAAAAAACACAGGACAAGTTACAGGAGGACTACATGAAAGCTCTACAAATGAAATTTCATTCGTTAGAAGCTTTCGATGAGAAAATATTTTCTGAACCCAATATAGAAACAGTTATCAGAAACGCCATTGACAGCCTGCCCGAAAAGTGCCGGCAAATTTTCGTGATGAATAAAATCGATGGTAAAAAGCAGAAGCAAATTTCTGAAGAACTCAACATTTCTATTCACACCGTGGAAAGCCAAATGGCAATTGCCTACAAAAAACTAAAAGAAACGTTAAAAGACTTCGTGCCGTTGCTGATGTTTTTGATTTGTTGATTTTTGACCTGCTTCTCGGAGCCCTCTCGGACTCTTCACGGAGTACTCCGTGCGTTTCACGCACCATTCACGGAGCTGCCACGGAGTTGTCACGGAGGAAGAACGAAGTAAAAGATGAAAAAACAAATGAATTTAGCGCCTCACAAAATAAAAATGTCCCACCACCACAGTTAACTAAATGTTTAAATTTCTATTTTTTTTATTTTCTTTTAGCGGATTTTTTCATCTCGTTCGTTTATATATTAAAGAGCAATAAAAGCAATGGACGAAAAACTTTACAACTATTTCCTAGGCAAGCTTTCGCAGACAGAAATTTCTGAATTATTCCATCAGTTAGATTCAGATAAGTCGTTGAAGGCCGAGTTTATTCGTCTGCAAAACCTATATGCGATCACTCATCTCTCTACTCAATCTATAAACAGAGATGAGGGACAACAACATTTTCATTCATTCTCTCAGCAAATAAAGCGTAAAGCCCAACGGAAAATCATTTCGAATATTTTCAAATATGCGGCTGTGGCGGTCATTCTTATTGCCTCAACAGTTTGGGCTACACTTTATTTTTCAGGTGGCGTTAAAGATATAACAACTAACACGCTTTATGTTCCTGCCGGACAACGCGCTCAACTTACGCTACAAGACGGTACCGAAGTTTGGCTGAACGCGCAATCAACATTAAAATATCCTTCGAATTTCTCAAAGAAAAACCGTGAGGTGGAAATTACCGGCGAAGCTTTTTTCGATGTAGCAAAAGACAAAAAACGTCCGTTTATCGTTTCCACACAACATATCGAAATGAAAGTGCTGGGAACTCAGTTTAACGTGTACAGCTACTCCGATGCCGGATACATTCAAACCGATTTGGTGGAGGGTTCGTTGATGGTTTATGATAGTCGGTCTCCGCGGGCGAATATCACGTTAGAGCCTAACCAGAAAGTAATTGTGAAAGACGGGGAAATGCTCATCGGAGAAATCGCAAACTCAGACTACTTCCTCTGGAAAGAGGGAATTTACACCTTCGAGAACGAGCGATTGCTGGACATTATCGAAAAACTTCAA
>DCEG01000072.1:9433-11205 GCA_002316835.1 Bacteroidales bacterium UBA1035
TAAGTGCGCCAACACTTATCGCTGAATGAAAAGCAAACACACCATGTATTTATATTAGTATTCACTTAACAATGCAAATGTATGAAAATAAAACTTCTAATATCTAACAAATTTATAAAAAATAATACCCTTAAAGATTTATTTAGAGTCATGAGAGTCACTTTAATTCTTTTATTCGTATTATCGTTTCAATTGATCGCCAACAATGTCAACGGACAAGATGCTGTAGTGAAATTGAAAAGCAACAAAATATCCGTACGCCAACTGATCAGCGAAATTGAAAATCAAACCGATTATCTGGTGGTTTACAGCAACCGCGAAGTAAACACCTCGCGCGAAGTAAACCTCAAAAACAAGTCGGATAAAGTTTCCGAGTACCTGAACCAAACTTTCCACGGTACCGATATTGGTTATGATTTTGAGAATAATTATATTATTCTGGCAAAGAAAGATTCTGAAAATAAAACGTTGGAAATCTTGAGTGCAAAAACAACTCAACAAACTGGAAAAACCGTTACTGGAAAAGTGGTTGATGTAAACGGAGAGCCTATTATCGGCGCCACTATTGTCGTTCAAGGTGATGCCACCAAAGGCACGGTTACGGATGTTGACGGGAACTATGTACTTACAAATATCCCAGAAAATGCCGTGCTTGATATCACTTATGTCGGAATGCAGTCGCAGAGTATTCCAACGAGTGGAAGAACTTCAGTAAATGTAACGCTGTTGGAGGATATGGAATTATTGGATGAGGTGGTGGTTGTGGGATATGGGACAATGAAAAAGGTTAATTTAACAGGCTCTGTTTCATCAATCAATTCCAAAAAATTGGAAAATAGGCCCATTACAAATTCTACGCAAACTCTTCAAGGAGTTTCAGGCGTTTACGTTAATCAGGCAGGTGGACAACCTGGTCGTGACGCAGCAACGATCCGAATTAGAGGACAAGGAACTTTAAATAATAATAATCCATTAATAATAGTAGATGGAATTGAACAATCATTATCTGATGTCAATCCAAATGATATTGAAAGTATTTCGGTATTAAAGGACGCAGCGTCAGCATCCATTTATGGCAATAGAGCGGCAAGTGGTGTAATTTTGGTAAGCACGAAACGTGGCGCTGAAGGTGATTTCAAATTTGAATATGGGAACTATTTTGGAGTTCAAAGTGCTACTTATCTCCCAAAATTGATTAATGATCCTGTCGAGTATATGGAGTTACGAAATCAAGCACAACGAAATGCTGGAAGAAAGGTAGTCGATTTTTCAGATGAAACAATTGAAGAATATAAACAAGGACGTCTAAAAGATCCTTACACATATCCAGAGAATAATTGGATTGATATAATGTTCAACAATGCATTTATTCAGGAACATAATTTGCGAGTGTCTGGTGGGAGAAGAGGATTGTCATCTTCTTTGTCAATAGGGTATACCGATCAAAAGGGAATTTTAATGAATACCAATTCTAGTAAACTTTCATTACGTTCTAATATTAATTATCAAATTAAAGATAATTTTAAAATTGGTTCTGATATTGCAATTATGTATAGATTTATTCATCAAAGTGCTGCAAGTGTAGGAGGTGGTGAAAGTTTATTACAAAATATATGGAAAATGAAAGGATACGATGCAACTTATCTTGAAGATGGGAGATATGCTGATACATGGGTAGTAACGCCAGGTCATAATGTAAACCGACACCCCTTAGTGTGGGCTAATGAAGGTTTTAATGACGCAAAGACCTGTTAACGGAAACTGAGAATGCA
>DCEG01000004.1:0-23252 GCA_002316835.1 Bacteroidales bacterium UBA1035
GCCGCCTTTCTCCAATGCAGTCGTCAGTGTTTTACGGATATCGCCGGCACTTACACCGAAATGCGTCATTGCAGATGAAACTGATGTGGCATTCCCTTTTCGGGTTAAATCTCCGGCAAACGAAGGCGCCGCAACTGCTCCGGCAAACGCCAATCCGCCTGTCTTGATAAATCTTCGTCTATTCATAAAATTCATACAATATTAAGGTTGTCAGAATGTAATGTAAAAGTACACAATAATTTATAAATAGACGTAAATTAATATGATTTCATTACATCTAAATTGCATTTTTTTGTTTATAAAGAGGAAAATTCATTTGATATTATTTTTTGGTCTATTTTGAGTAAACCTAATCTCAATTCATGAAGAACAAGAAAAAAATCAGAATTATTAATGCCCAATCCAATTTTCAATAAAGATTTTTTTCACTATTCTTTCTTTTTTTGAGTTTAAATCGCTTATCTTTGCACCTTATACGGAAAATCGCTATTAACCCTCACAGCTTATATTAAATAGAACTCTGACTAATAGCTATTTGAGCCGAAAAACCCAACAGTTATTTTTATCAATTACATATGGCTAATCGAATTAAAATCAAGAAAGGCTTGCAAATTCCTTTGTTAGGAAAACCCGAAGAAACGTTTCGCGGCGAAATAACAAGCGAATATATGCAGGTGTGCCCGGAAGATTTTCAAGGAATCACGCCCAAACTGAAAGTTAAGGTGGATGATACCGTGAAAGCCGGACAAGCATTATTCTTCTCAAAGATGCATCCGGAAATGATGTTTGCATCTCCCGTAAGCGGGACAGTAACGGCCATCAATCGTGGAGAGAAAAGGCGTATTCTTAATATTACCATCAAAGCCGACAAAGAAAACGCTTACGTAGATTACGGCAAAAAAGACATTCGTAATTTGTCTGCCGAAGAGATCAAAAAAGCAGTACTCGATGCTGGTATCTGGTTTGTCATTAAACAACGTCCGTATGATATCGTCGCCAATCCAGCAAGAGAACCGCGTGATATCTTTGTTACCGGATTTGACACGGCCCCTCTAGCCGCATCTTACGATTTCATTCTGAAAGGACAGGAAACAGATTTACAAACCGGACTAGATGCATTAGCCAAACTCACCAAAGGAAAAGTATATCTCTCTATTAGCCCCGACACGAAAAACGAAGGATTAAAAAACGCGAAAAACGTAATAATAACAGAGTTTGCAGGACCTCATCCTGCCGGTAACGTTGGTGTACAAATTAATAATCTGGCTCCTGTAAACAGAGGTGAAGTTGTTTGGACATTAAACGCTTTGGATGTTCTGTTTATTGGCAGGCTTTTTAATAAAGGTATTGTCGATCTCACCCGCACTATAGCGCTCACCGGTTCAGATGTTAAACAAACCGGATATTACAAAATGCTTATCGGCACTGAGCTAACTAAACTCTTTATAGGCAATGTTACCGAAAAAGGCAATTTACGCTACATCAGCGGAAACGTGCTTACCGGAACAAAAGTGGAAGCCAACGGCGCACTTCGTGCCATGCATTCGCAGGTTACCGTAATTCCCGAAGGTGATGACGTTCACGAAGCTTTTGGCTGGGCATCCTTCTCACCTAAACGCTACAGCGCCGAAAAAACTTATTTACGACTTAAAAAAGCCTATCGGCTCGATGCACGTGTATTGGGCGGTCCGCGAGCAATTATCGTTTCCAATGAATACGACAAAGTATTCCCCATGGATATTTTCCCCGAACAATTGATTAAATCCATCATTGCTTTTAATATCGACAAAATGGAACAACTGGGAATCTACGAAGTAGCACCCGAAGATTTCGCACTTTGCGAATTCGTGGATACATCAAAACTGGAAATTCAGCGAATTGTTCGCACCGGATTGGACATGCTTAGAAAGGAAATGGAATAAAAGCTCTGAGTTATGAGTTAAACTCAGAACTTAAAACATCAAACATATCAAACATCAAACTATAATAATAAATGTCGTTAAGAAATTTTCTCGATAAAATAAAACCGAATTTCGAAGAAGGAGGTAAATTTCATTGGTTGTATTCTACTTACGATGCCATTGAAACATTCCTGTACGTACCCAATACGACATCGAAATCGGGAGTACATATCCACGATGCCAGAGACTCCAAACGAACCATGATTATCGTGGTACTCGCGCTTATTCCGGCATTGCTGATGGGAATGTATAACGTGGGTTATCAACATTACCTGGCCGTAAACGTTCAGGCGAGTTTTATTGCGACTTTCCTTTACGGACTCATAGCCACACTACCGCAAATAGTTGTTTCCTATGCGGTTGGACTTAGCATTGAGTTTGCCATGGCGCAAATGAAGAAAGAAGAAGTAGCCGAAGGCTTTCTGGTTTCGGGAATACTTATTCCAATGATTCTGCCGGTGGATACTCCGCTTTGGATGATTGCCGTTGCAACTGCTTTCTCGGTAATCTTTGCCAAAGAAGTTTTTGGAGGAACCGGATACAATATTTTCAACGTAGCATTGATTGCTCGCGCATTCCTGTTCTTTGCTTATCCGTCGAAAATGTCTGGCGATCAGGTTTGGGTTCGCACAACCGATACATTTGGTGTAGGTGGTGGAACTGTTGTTGACAGTTATTCGGGTGCGACACCGCTGGGACAGCTTGCTGTAAGCGATGCTTCCACTTTTGGTGATTTCTCATTCCTGGGAATTACCGGCCAGCCATTAAAACTGTGGGATATGTTTATCGGGTTAATTCCCGGCTCAATAGGTGAAGTTTCCACACTGGCCATTTTAATCGGAGCAATTCTGTTGGTTATCACAGGTGTTGGAAGCTGGAAAACAATGATCTCCGTATTTTTGGGTGGATTGTTCACCATCGTTCTTCTTAACTTGGTTGCTAAAAACGCCGTAATGGGTATGCCTCCACAATATCATTTCTTGTTGGGAGGGTATGCTTTTGGTGCTGTTTTTATGGCTACCGACCCCGTAACCTCAGCAAGAACGGAAAAAGGAAAATGGATATTTGGTTTCCTCATCGGAGTTGTAGCCATCTTAATCCGTGTATTCAACCCCGGATATCCTGAAGGTATGATGCTCGCCATCTTGTTTATGAACGCGTTTGCACCGCTTATCGACTTCTATGTAATAGATGCCAATATCAAACGCAGGTTAAAAAGAAGTGCTGTAAAGAAATAAAATAAGGTAATTATGAACAGAGAAAATAGCACATATACAATAATATACGCATCGGTAATGGTAATTATCGTTGCCATAGGTTTGGCTTTTACCCATCAGGTTTTGAACGAGAAACAAACGGCTAACGTCAATACCGACAAAATGCAGCAGATACTTCGCTCATTACGTGTTGATGCATCAGCGGCTGAAGCCGATGGTATTTACAGAAACCTTATTAAATCAGCCTATCTTATTACTCCCGAAGGAACAAAAATAGATGGTACCAACGGAATTGAGCCTACCGATCCTGCATTCTCAGGCGAGCATTCTGATAATCAATTTCCGGTTTATGAAGCTGAGGTTGAAGGTTCCAAAAAATACATTATTCCGATGAATGGCGCCGGGCTTTGGGGTCCTATTTGGGGATATTTGTCTGTAGAGGCTGATGGAAGTAAAATTTACGGTTCTGAATTTGGACACGCAGGAGAAACTCCGGGTTTGGGTGCTGAAATAGTATTGCCGGAATTTAGAAAACAGTTTATCGATAAAAACCTGATAAAAGACAACCAGTTTGTCTCCATTGCAGTAGTAAAACCCGGACAATCGGTTGCCAACAGAGATTATGTTGACGGAATATCGGGCGGAACAATTACCAGTAAAGGGGTTGACGCAATGCTGTTGAAAAGCGTTGGAGAGTATAAGAATTTTTTATTACAATTAAATGCCGGAAAATAAATCCGCATTCCATATAAAACGATAAGAATATGGCATTATCAACAAAATCAAAACAGGCTTTTTTAGGGCCTCTCAATAAAAATAACCCCATTCTGGTGCAAGTGCTCGGCATTTGTTCGGCATTGGCTGTAACATCCAAGCTAGAACCGTCATTGGTAATGGCAATTGCAGTGACCATTGTTACTGCTTTCGGAAACGTTATCATTTCGTTGTTGAGAAAAACCATTCCCAACCGCATACGTATTATTGTTCAGTTAGTTGTAGTGGCAGCTTTGGTAACTATCGTGAGCGAAGTGCTCAAAGCGTTTGCTTACGATGTAAACAAACAGTTATCCGTGTTTGTGGGACTGATTGTAACCAACTGTATTTTGATGGGACGACTTGAAGCATTCGCTCTGGGAAACGGACCCTGGCCTTCGTTCCTTGACGGAATCGGCAACGGATTGGGTTATGGATGGATATTGGTAGTAGTGGGTTTCTTCCGTGAATTACTCGGATCGGGCACATTACTCGGATACAAAGTGATACCACAAGCATTTTACGATGCCGGCTACGAAAACAACGGCCTTATGATGCTGGCACCTATGGCGCTGATCATTGTGGGAATTATTATCTGGATACACAGGTGGAAAAATAAAGATTTACAGGAAGAAACAAATTAATTGTAGAAACGCAATAATCGCTTTTCTATCAAATTAAACGAATTACAAAAAACAATATAATATGGATGCTATTAGCCTTATTGTACGATCGATATTTGTAGATAACATGATATTCGCATACTTCCTGGGTATGTGTTCGTATCTTGCTGTATCTAAAAACGTAAAAACAGCTTTGGGACTCGGTGCAGCGGTTACTTTTGTACTCGTGCTCACTTTGCCCATCAACTATATGCTCGAAAACTATGTGCTTAAAGCAGGTGCCCTTTCGTGGCTCGGCTCTGAATTTTCTACAGTTGATTTGAGCGTCTTCAGTCTGCTCATTTTCATTGCCGTTATTGCCTCGTTTACGCAATTGGTTGAAATGGTGGTTGAAAGATTCAGTCCTGCACTTTACAATTCCTTGGGTATATTTTTACCGCTTATTGCCGTGAACTGTGCTATTTTGGGAGGTTCGCTGTTTATGCAACAACGTGAATTTGCTAATGTAGGAATGGCCACCGCTTATGGTTTTGGTTCCGGAATCGGATGGTTGCTGGCTATTGTTGGCATGGCGGCTATTCGCGAAAAACTGGAATATTCTCACGTTCCGAAACCTCTAAAAGGCTTAGGTGTAACTTTTATTATCACTGCTTTGATGGCCATCGGATTTATGAGTTTCTCGGGAATCAATATTTAATAAACTAAGTTTTCAATAAAAACAGTATATACAATGAATGTGTTGTTAATGAGTTCAGGCGGAATAACCATTTTAACCAGCGTAGTGGTTTTCCTGTTGATAATTCTGATTTTAGTTGTTATCATTCTAATTGCGAAAGCAAAACTGATGCCGGCTGGAAATGTGAAGATCACGGTTAACAAGGAAAAAGAATTAGATGTTCCAAAAGGAGCTACGCTGCTTAATACGTTACAATCACAAAATATATTTCTTTCATCGGCGTGCGGTGGTGGCGGAACTTGCGGACAGTGTCGCTGTCAGGTACTCGATGGTGGCGGAGAAATTCTGCCTACCGAAGTTGGCCATTTTACCCGCAAGGAGCAAATGAATCACTGGAGGCTTAGCTGTCAGGTGAAAGTGAAGGAAGATCTTTCCATAAAAGTGCCCGAAGAAGTATTCGGAATCAAAGAATGGGATTGCGAAGTGGTTTCCAATCGCAATGTGGCTTCCTATATTAAAGAATTTAAAGTTAGACTTCCTCAAGGAGAAAAACTCAACTTCATTCCAGGTTCATACAGCGAAATTCGAGTTCCGGCATACGATACCATCAATTATTCAGATTTTATCATCGATGAAAAATATAAGTCTGAATGGGATAAATTTAAGATGTGGGATTTAAAAGTGAAGAACGAAGAAGATACTGTTCGAGCATATTCCATGGCAAATTATCCCGCAGAAGGCGACGACATCATTACATTGAACGTGCGTGTGGCTACACCCCCATTCGATAGGGCTAAAAACGGCTGGATGAATGTAAAACCGGGTATCGTGTCATCGTATATTTTTAATCTGAAACCCGGAGATAAAGTAAAAATGTCAGGCCCTTACGGCGATTTTCATCCCATACTCGACAGTAAGCGTGAAATGTTGTGGGTAGGTGGTGGTGCAGGTATGGCACCTTTACGTTCGCAAATTATGCATTTGACCAAAACATTAAAAATCACCGATCGTAAAATGTCATACTATTACGGTGCCAGATCGTTGCAGGAAGCATTTTATTTAGAAGACTACTACCAACTGGAAAAAGATTTCCCTAATTTCTCGTTCCATTTGGCATTAGACCGTCCCGATCCTATAGCTGACGAAGCAGGAGTAAAATACACACCGGGATTTGTTCATCAGGTTATTTACGATACATACCTGAAGGATCACGATGCACCCGAAGATATTGAATACTACATGTGCGGTCCCGGCCCAATGGCAGCTGCAGTACAACGCATGCTCGACAGCCTTGGCGTTCCTCCCGAAATGATCATGTTCGATGATTTCGGATAAGATAGAAATTCTTACAAAATATAAAAAGGCAACTACTTCAGAGTGGTTGCTTTTTTGTATATATGATGACCCATCTTCTATCGACCAGTCATTTGATTTGCCGGAGCGCATCTTCTGATCCTCAATTTCGATTTAGAAACTATATCGTTCACCTATCTAATGCGTGTTATTTAAAAACACCGTCTTTATAACTCTGCAATGTTGGTTAGTTCCACAATAGAAATTCCATCTGGAAGGATCTTGGGCGATTTTGCTAGTTTCTCGGCCAGAGTTTGTGTTGGTAACGGCTTGTGTTTTAGAAACAGTCCAATGGAATTGAGAGTTTTCAACATGGTTACAGCGAGTTTTTCGTAAAACCGATCGCTATTTTCCCGCAGAAGAGCACCAGGCTTGAAGATGATGTATTGACTAAACTTCATAGTGCGGATAGCATCTTCCAATTCACCTTTCATCCGGCTATAAAACAACTTACTGCGTGCCGAAGCTCCAAACGATGAGACCAAAACACACGTATGAATATCGTTTTGCCGAGCCAATCTGGCAAATTTCGCCGGTATGTCAAAATCGATTTTCCATTGTTTTGCTTTCGAACCTGCCGTTTTAAGAGTAGTTCCCAAACAGAAAAAAAATACATCGCCCACGATGAGTGGTGAGTACTGTTCAATTTCAGAAAATTCGATGATGTACTCCGTGAGTTTAGGATGAATTTTGCCGGTGGATTTTCGAACAAATACAGTAACGCGGGAATAGTCGTTGTCCTGTAAAAGTGTGTTAACCAAATCTTTTCCCGTCGCACCGGTTGCGCCGATAATTAGTGCATGCATACAAATATCATTGATTGGATTAGGTATGGCAAAAATATATAAAATTTTTGTTTTGCTGAAAATTGGAAATGACTTGAGTTATCTTCCACAACAATGTAACAGATAATCTTATTTATCAAGTTCAACTAGATTTAAGACAATCAAATTACCACCAACAAACGAACAAAATCCATCGTAACGTCTGCAAGACAAGCGTATCCATAGCATTTTACTGATTTTATGGCTAACATGTCTACTTAGGGAGTAATGATCCCAACTCATACATGTAAAATTCAGACGAAATAAGAATATTATCAAGAAGTTTTTAATCTCTTTTTACTCAAGAACTCATTTAGCAAAATACCGAAAACAATTAAAAACAAGCCGGTATAGGTAGTTATATAAATGGTTTCTCCCAGTACTATATGTATAATAAAAAGAGAGATAAAAGGGGACAAAAGGCACAATTGATTAGTAAGTGCAGGATTGGTAGTTTTTTGTAATGCCAGTCCGAAAAAGATAAACGGGACAGCTAATTCGAACATTCCAACATAGACACTCGACAATAGTCCTTGCATAGAATTTAAACTAACCGGAACAAAAAGGGAGCCTACAGATAAATAGATTGAACCAAACAAAAAACTCAAAAACAATCCTAAGATTCCATCCACATTTTTATTTCTTCGATTCACGATCCAAAACGTCGCCCATAGAAAAGCACTGAAAAATGCCAATAAAATGCCTGGTTTTGACAACTTCACGCCAACGATACTTTCGGTTCCCACGGAAATAAGAATCACGCCGGCAAAAGATATCAACATCCCGATAAATTTAAAAGCCGGAATACGGCTCTTTTCTATAACTGCCAATAAGACAGCTAGCAAAATAGGCCAGAAATAATTGATGGGTTGTGCAATCTGAGCCGGAAGCAAGTCGTACGCTTTAAAAAGAATAAGATAATAAAGTGCAGGATTCAGCAACCCGGTAAATGCATAACTTCCCACTTCCTTCTTGGTTATTTTTTTTAACAGGTGCCATTTCTTTTGAAAAGTGATAACTATCGCAAAAATCAGCACCGCAGTTATCGCCGAAACCAAGATCAATTCGAAATTACTGTAATATCGTAATCCTATTTTAAACGCAGAAGCGACCGTTGACCAACTGGCAACCGCTATCGTGGTAAATAAAAGAGCTTTACTGTTTTCTTTCATTCGGCAAATGTCATTTAGAAACGACCGACAAAAATAGCGATAATTTCCTTTTATTCTGACACTTTTATCAAATTGAAGTCAATTAGTATATCAAATACACTAATTACCTGAGATACAACAGATTTGTTTTAAACAAAAAGATATTTCGAAACCAATCACCTTACTTTTATTTCAAAATGTAATTTTTTTCGAATAAAAATTGAAAAATATTTTGTTATTTCGTTTTTTTGCTTTTTCTTTGCAGACAATTAAATAATAAAATTTTCATTTTAGCAATGAACAATAACAATATCGCTATTCTAGTCATTTCTATTCTACTTCTGGAGAACTTCGGAGGGTGAGGCTGGTATATCGATATTGAATTAAAAAACGATTAAAAGATAAAGAAAACCTTTCTCACCGTGTGAGAGAGGTTTTTTTCTTGATAAAACAAAGAAAAAATTAGGTTATAATGGAAAGAATTTACGTTTTTGACACTACATTGCGCGACGGAGAACAGGTTCCCGGGTGTCAATTAAACACCATCGAAAAAATTCAGGTTGCCAAATCATTGGAATTACTGGGAGTAGATGTTATTGAAGCCGGTTTCCCGATATCCAGCCCGGGCGACTTTAACTCAGTGATCGAAATTTCAAAAGCAGTTACCTGGCCGGTAATTTGCGCACTTACCCGCGCAGTGGAAAAAGACATTGAAGTTGCCGCCGAGTCGCTAAAATATGCCAAACGTAAACGGATTCATACAGGCATAGGCACATCAGATATACACATCAAGCACAAATTCAACTCCAACCGCGAAGACATTATAGAGCGTGCGGTTAAAGCCGTAAAATATGCTCGCCGGTTTGTAGATGATGTTGAGTTCTACGCCGAAGATGCCGGACGCACCGACAACGAATATCTTGCGCGTGTTGTGCAGGCTGTTGTAAATGCAGGAGCAACCGTGATAAATATCCCAGACACAACCGGTTATTGTTTTCCAAACGTTTACGGTGCAAAAATAAAATATCTGGTAGATAATGTAGATTTAAAAAATGCTATTCTTTCCACGCATTGCCATCAGGATTTGGGGATGGCAACTGCCAATACGCTCTCGGGAGTTCTTAACGGAGCCCGTCAGGTTGAAGTAACCATCAACGGAATTGGTGAGCGTGCCGGCAACACTTCACTCGAAGAAGTTGTTATGGCACTTAAGAGCCACAAAGATCTTGGCTTCGACACCAATATCAACACTACTAAAATATACTCCACAAGCCGTCTGGTTTCTGCATTGATGAATATGCCGGTACAGCCAAACAAAGCCATTGTGGGACGTAATGCTTTTGCACATTCCTCCGGAATTCACCAGGATGGTGTTCTGAAAAATGTTGAAACGTATGAGATTATCGATCCAAAAGATGTAGGAATAGACGAAAACTCAATCGTATTAACCGCCCGAAGCGGTCGTGCTGCGCTGAAAAACAGATTGAACTTGCTGGGTGTAAATCTCGATAACGGTGAGTTAGAAGAAGTTTATCTAAAATTCTTGGCGCTGGCCGACAAGAAAAAAGACATCAAAGATGATGATATTCTCATTTTAGTTGGAAAAGAATCCAAACTCAGCCGTATCAAAATAGATTATCTTCAGGTAACCTGTGGAATCGGATTACGAAATGTTGCCAGCATCGGACTGAATATTGCCGGAGAGCATTTCGAAGCATCGGCAACAGGAAATGGTCCGGTAGATGCAGCTATTAGCGCGGTTAAAAAAATCATCAGTCGTGAAACTATAATTCAAGAATTTTTAATCCAGGCCATCAATCGCGGAAGCGATGATGTAGGAAAGGTTCACATGCAAGTGGAGCACAACGGATTATTATACTACGGTTTCTCAGCGAATACCGATATTGTTTCGGCTTCCGTAGAAGCGTTTATTGATGCAATAAATAAATTTGTGGAATAACGGACCCCAAAGAAAAGAAATAAAGAAATAGAATAAAGAAAATAGTATAAATGAAGACATTATTCGATAAAATCTGGGATGCACACGTGGTCACCACAGTGAAAGACGGACCATCTCAGTTATATATTGACAGGCACTTGTGCCACGAAGTAACCAGCCCGCAGGCTTTTTCGGGTTTACGTGAACGGGGGTTGAAAGTTTTTCGCCCCGATCAAACATTGCTCACGGCCGACCATAATATTCCGACCATGGGTCAGGAAAAACCAATTCAGGACGAAGTTTCTCGATTTCAGGTTGAAACACTGGCCAGAAATGCCCGTGAATTCGGATTAACCTATTACGGTTTAAAGAACTCAAAGAACGGAATCGTTCACGTTATTGGTCCCGAGAACGGGTTTACTCAACCTGGAATGACTATCGTTTGTGGCGATAGCCATACCTCAACTCACGGTGCTTTCGGCGCCATTGCCTTCGGAATTGGCACCAGCGAAGTGGAAATGGTTTTATCATCTCAATGCATCTTGCAGACTCGCCCAAAAACCATGCGTATTAATTTTGAAGGGAAACTTGGCGAAGGCGTGAGTTCAAAAGATATGGCATTGTATATGATATGGCAGCTCACCACAGGTGGTGCAACAGGTTATTTTGTTGAATATGCCGGGGAAGCTGTTCGCAACCTGTCAATGGAACAAAGAATGACGCTTTGCAATCTGAGTATCGAAATGGGTGCCCGTGGCGGACTCATCGCTCCAGATGAAACTACCTACAATTATATAAAAGAACGCGAATTTGCACCCAAAGGTGAAAGATGGGACGAAGCAATGGCGTACTGGAGTACATTAAGGTCGGATGATGGTGCAATTTTCGATAAAGAAGTAACGTTCGATGTATCGCAAATAAAACCAATGATCACCTACGGAACAAATCCCGGAATGGGTATGCCCATTGATGGATCTATTCCGAAAATGGAAGATATTGATGAAACCGGAAAGATATCGTTCGAAAAATCATTGAAATATATGGGTTTTGAGCCCGGGCAAAAACTGGAAGGAAAATCCATAGATTATGTATTTCTGGGCAGTTGCACCAACGGTCGTATCGAAGACTTTCGCGTGTTTACTGATTATGTGAAAGGAAAGAAAAAGGCAGATAACGTAATTGCCTGGCTCGTTCCCGGAAGCTGGCAGGTTCGTAAGCAAATAGAAGCCGAAGGCCTGGATAAAATTCTGGAGGAAGCCGGTTTTGAGTTACGTCAACCCGGATGCTCAGCTTGTCTGGCAATGAACGACGATAAAATACCGGCAGGTAAATATGCGGTTTCTACATCAAACCGGAATTTCGAAGGAAGACAAGGTCCCGGAGCACGTACTATACTGGCAAGCCCGTTAGTTGCTGCTGCAGCTGCTGTGAATGGAAAAGTAACAAACCCGATTGCATAAAAAATGGAAAAATTCAACACAATAACATCAACATACGTCCCACTTCCGATCGAGAATGTGGACACCGATCAAATAATTCCTGCCAGATTCTTAAAAGCCACTACCCGCGAAGGATTTGGCGATAACCTCTTCGCCGACTGGCGATATAATAAGGACGGCAGTCCCAAAACAGAGTTTATTCTGAATAACCCCACATACAGTGGTGAAATTCTGGTTGCCGGAAAAAATTTCGGTAGTGGTTCCAGCCGTGAACACGCAGCGTGGGCAATTGGCGGATATGGATTTAAAGTGGTTGTATCAAGTTTCTTCGCCGATATTTTTCGGAACAACGCACTCAATAACGGGATACTGCCTGTTATCGTGAGCGATTCGTTTCTGGCAGAACTTTTCGAAAGCGTTGCCAGTAATCCGAAAACAACGCTGACGGTAAATCTGGAAGAACAATTTATACGGAACAACGCAAACGGAAAAACTGAACAATTCGAAATAAATCCTTACAAAAAGGACTGTTTGCTGAAGGGACTTGATGATATTGATTACCTTCTGTCGAATAAAGATAAAATAGAAGAATACGAAAAGAATCGTCCCTTTGTATATTGAAAATATAAAACGAAGTTTCAGGCTATCAAAATGAAAAAGCAGAAAATCGAAATAATGGACACCACGTTGCGTGACGGAGAACAGACTTCGGGCGTATCGTTTGCAGCTGAAGAAAAGGTGAGTATTGTCCGCCTGCTTATCGAAGAATTAAATATCGACAGGGTGGAAATTGCGTCTGCACGTGTATCGGAAGGAGAATTTGCATCGGTACAAAAAATTGCACAATGGGCAAGAACTCATGGTCATATCGACAAAATTGAAATCCTGGGCTTTGTGGACGGTAACGCTTCGCTCGACTGGATTACAAGCGCCGGATGCAAGGTGGTAAACCTTCTTTGCAAAGGTTCCGAAAAACATTGCACGCATCAGCTCAGAAAAACTGTTCAAGAGCACCTTGCCGACATCAAATTGGTAATAGCGGAAGCCAAAAGGAGAGGTATGACCGTAAATATTTACCTCGAAGATTGGTCAAACGGAATGCGGGATTCACAGAAATATGTATTCGAGATGATGGATGAACTTCAACATCAGCCCATCACACGATATATGTTACCCGATACACTTGGCATCTTAAATCCTTCTGAAGCCAAGGAGTTTTGTGAAACAATGATCGGAAGATATCCAAATCTACATTTCGACTTTCATGCTCATAACGATTACGATTTAGCTGTTGCCAACGTTTTCGAAGCTGTAAAAGCCGGGGTAAAGGGTGTTCACGTTACCGTGAACGGACTAGGTGAACGTGCCGGAAATGCACCAATAACAAGTATTGTTGCCCTTATCCACGACCAATTGAAACTCTCAACCAATGTGGCTGAAGATAAACTTTACAACGTAAGTAAAATCGTGGAAAGCTATTCGGGTGTACGAATTCCGAGCAACAAACCAGTTATCGGAGACAACGTCTTCACACAGGTTGCAGGAGTTCATGCCGACGGTGATAAGAAGAAAAACTTATACTACAACGATCTTATTCCCGAACGATTTGGCAGGGAACGCGAATATGCGCTGGGGAAAAATTCAGGTAAAGCAAATATACTGAAAAATCTGGAAGCACTGGGAATAGAAGTGGACGATGAATCGGCTAAAAAAGTTACAGCCCGAATCATTGAGTTGGGCGACAAAAAAGAGCTGGTCAGCCCCGATGAACTTCCCTACATCGTATCCGATATCCTGAAAAACGGAATCGATAATCAGGAGATTCAAATACTTAATTATTCGCTGAATCTTACTGACGGAATGCGGCCCACTGCAACCGTAAAAATATCCATTCGCGGCGAGGTATACCAGCAATCAGCAGCAGGTGATGGACAGTATCACGCTTTTTCGAAAGCAATGTATAAAATCTACAAAAACCTCAATAAACCCACACCGGAGCTCATCGATTACGTGGTCGTTATTCCACCCGGAGGAAAGACAAATGCATTGGTACAAACCATTATCACATGGAAATATGATGGCAAGATATTCAAAACAAGAGGTTTGGATGTTGACCAAACAGCAGCAGCCATCAAAGCCACAATGAAGATGTTGAATATGATTGAAAAAGGAAAGATACCAACATTTAATTATATGCAGCTGCCCTAAAAACACCAATACCGTCTGATCGGAACAGGTCTGATGGATAGAAATAGAAAGTCAGAAGTTAGAAAATAGAATATATGAATTTGAATATTGCAGTATTACCCGGAGACGGTATCGGTCCCGAAATTATGGAACAGGCGTTGAAAGTTACGCGTGCTGTTTGCGAAAAGTTTAATCACGATGTAACATTCAAAGAAGCCATCGTAGGCGCATGCGCCATTGATGCTGTCGGCGATCCATATCCTGAAGAAACGCACGAAGTATGTATGCAAGCCGATGCGGTACTTTTTGGAGCTATTGGACATCCGAAATTCGATAACGACCCCAATGCCAAAGTTCGTCCCGAACAAGGATTGCTTCGAATGCGCAAACAATTGGGTTTGTACGGGAATATCCGTCCCGTAATGACATTCCCGTCGTTGATTCACAAATCTCCGCTTCGCGCTGATTTGGTGGATGGAGCTGATTTCGTTTGCATTCGTGAACTTACAGGAGGGATGTATTTCGGCCGTCCTCAGGGACGAAGCGAAGACGGAAACACCGCTTACGACACCTGCGTATACACCCGTGAAGAAATAGAACGCATTTTACATCTGGCTTACAAATTTGCCGGACAACGACGCAAAAAACTCACCGTAGTGGATAAAGCGAACGTGATCGCAACATCGCGCCTGTGGCGGCAAATAACACAGGAAATGGCTCCGCAATATCCCGAAATCGAAACCGATTACCTGTTCGTAGATAACGCAGCCATGCGCATTATCCAGTGGCCTAAAAGTTTCGACGTGCTGGTAACCGAAAACCTTTTCGGCGATATTCTCACCGATGAAGCATCGGTGATTACCGGTTCTCTCGGAATGTTGCCTTCGGCATCGATGGGAATTCACACTTCGTTGTTCGAACCAATCCACGGTTCTTATCCGCAGGCAACCGGAAAAAATATCGCCAATCCGATAGCGATGATTCTCTCCGCAGCACTTATGTTCGAATATGCTTTCAACCTGATGGATGAAGGCACTCTTATTCGTGATGCTGTAAACGCCAGCCTCGAAGTAGGCATCGTGACCGAAGATATCGCCGAAGGTGGAAAAGCATATAAAACCAGTGACGTTGGCGATTGGATAGCCAATTACATAAAGAGCAAAGAGTAATGAACAAAGAGCAAAGACTTCTAAACCTACCCCCCACTTCGTTGGTACTTCCCTTTGGTAAAAGGGAAGATTAATGGGCTAGGAATTTTTGCTGATTGATAAAAAATTCAACCTACACCACTGTCCCATTTAACAAAGGGGACGAGCGAAGCCCCGCTTTGTCGGGGCGGCAGAGGGGTTATAAAAAAATATGAATAACAAAGACAAAAATACACTCCGAAGTACCACTTCCACCCAAGGCCGTCTCATGGCCGGCGCTCGAGCACTGTGGCGGGCTAACGGAATGAAAGACGAGCAAATGGGAAAACCCATTATCGCGGTAGTAAACTCGTTTACACAATTTGTTCCGGGACACACGCATTTACACGAAATTGGGCAAATGGTGAAAGCCGAAATTGAGAAATTGGGATGCTTTGCGGCTGAGTTCAACACGATTGCTGTAGATGACGGGATAGCCATGGGACATGATGGAATGCTGTATTCATTGCCCTCACGCGATTTAATTGCCGACTCGATTGAATATATGATCAACGCACACAAAGTGGATGCGATGGTTTGTATCAGCAATTGCGACAAAATAACACCGGGAATGCTGATAGCAGCCATGCGGTTGAACATTCCGGCAATTTTTGTATCGGGTGGTCCAATGGAAGCCGGAAAAATCGGAGATGAACATATCGATTTGATTGATGCAATGATTGAGTCAGCAGACGCAACAGTTTCTGATGTACGCATTTCGCAACTCGAAAAACTGGCCTGTCCCACATGTGGTTCGTGCTCGGGTATGTTCACTGCCAATTCCATGAATTGTCTCAATGAAGCCATTGGATTGGCGTTACCCGGAAACGGAACAATAGTTGCCACGCACGCTAACAGAATTAATCTCTTCCGAAAAGCAGCTAAACAAATCGTAGAAAACGCTAACCGATATTATTTCGACGGTGACGAAAGCGTTTTGCCGAGAAATATTGCCACACAACAAGCGTTTCTCAACGCGATGTCACTCGATATCGCCATGGGCGGATCAACCAACACTATACTGCATTTATTAGCCATTGCTCACGAAGCGGAAGTCAATTTCACAATGGACGACATCGATGCGCTTTCGCGCAAAGTTCCCTGTGTATGCAAAGTAGCACCCAACAGCAAGAAATACCACATTCAGGATGTTAATCGTGCCGGCGGTATTTTGGGAATTGTGGGTGAACTGGCAAAAGGCGGATTGATTGACACATCGGTATATCGTGCAGATGGCTTGACACTTCAACAAGCGATTGAAAAATACGATATCACCAAAGAAAATATCGATTCAGAAGCACAAGAAATATATGGTTCTGCCCCCGGAAATCGGTTTAATCTGGTTATGGGGTCTCAAAACGCAGTTTACAAAACACTCGATGCCGACCGCGAAAACGGGTGCATTCGAAACATCGAAAATGCGTACACCAAAGATGGCGGATTGGCCATTCTGAAAGGAAATATCGCCCAAAACGGTTGTGTGGTGAAAACTGCCGGAGTAGATGAAAGTATCTGGAAATTTTCGGGTAAGGCTAAAGTTTTCCATTCTCAGGACGATGCATGCAACGGTATTTTAAATGGAGAAGTAGAAGCGGGCGACGTAGTCGTCATCGTGTACGAAGGGCCTAAAGGCGGACCGGGAATGCAGGAGATGCTCTATCCTACTTCGTACATCAAAGCAAAACATTTAGGCAAAGCCTGTGCGCTGATTACCGACGGACGATTCTCAGGTGGCACATCGGGCTTATCCATTGGACACATATCGCCTGAAGCAGCCGCAGGAGGCAATATCGGGCTTGTGAAAGATGGTGATATTATCGAAATCGATATTCCCAACCGAGGCATCAACGTTAAACTTTCGGATGCCGAATTATCGGATCGAAGAAAGCAAGAAGAAGCGAAAGGAAAAGATGCATTTAAACCGGTTAGGAACAGAAAAGTTTCGAAAGCACTAAAACTCTACGCCAACTTCGTAAGTTCAGCTGACTTAGGCGGTGTAAGAATAATATAAAGTTTAAAAGTTTTAAGTTCAGAGTTCAAAGTTCAGGGTTTTAAGTCTTTGCTCCTTGTTCTTTACTCTAAAATCTACAATAAATATGAATAACAGTAATCAACAAACAACCCAATCTCCCATCGAGGGAACAAAGGTTAATATCTCGGGAAGTGAAGCTCTCATCCGCTCACTGTTGGCGGAGGGTGTAACTGCCATGTTCGGATATCCGGGTGGTGCCATAATGCCCGTTTTCGATGCGTTGTATGATCATAAAGATGAAATAAAACATATTCTTGTCCGTCACGAGCAGGGAGCTGTTCATGCGGCGCAAGGTTTCGCCCGCGTATCGAAAAAAGTAGGTGTTGCATTGGTGACATCCGGCCCGGGTGCGACCAACGCTGTTACCGGAATTACAGATGCAATGATGGACAGTACGCCTTTAGTTGTGATTTCGGGACAAGTTGTTTCAGGTTTATTAGGCTCCGATGCATTTCAGGAAGCCGATGTTATCGGTATCACACAACCCATTACCAAATGGGCATATCAGGTGAGGAAAGCCGAAGACATTCCCTGGGCAGTTTCGCGTGCATTTTATATTGCCAGGAGCGGACGTCCCGGCCCGGTAGTACTCGATATCACAAAAGATGCTCAAATCAACAAAATAGATTATTCGTATGAAAAAACATCGTTTTTAAGAAGCTATATTGCTTTTCCTGAGCCTGAACCGGAGCATATTAAAGATGCTGCAGAGTTGATAAATCAGGCAAAAAAGCCAATGGCGCTGGTGGGGCAAGGCGTAATTCTCGGAAATGCTGAAGCAGAATTGCTGGCTTTCCTTGAAAAAGGCAATATCCCGTTCGGCTCAACCATACTCGGCCTTTCTGCCATTCCTTCAGACCATCCGCTTAATGGGGGGATGCTGGGAATGCACGGCAACATCGCTCCTAATATGAATACCAACGAGTGCGATGTGCTTATTGCTATCGGGATGCGTTTTGACGACAGGGTTACCGGCAATTTGAAAACGTATGCCAAACAAGCGAAAATAATCCATTTCGATATAGATCTGGCAGAAATGGATAAAAACGTGAAGACAACCGTCAAAGTGCTTGGCGATGCGAAAAAAACACTTCCGCTTATCACTGAATTGATTGAGGAACGCAAACACACAGATTGGATTGAAACGTTCAGGCAATATCATAAAAAAGAATTCGATTGTGTTATAAATGCCGAATTATTTCCCGTAAACGGCGGTGAACTAAAGATGGGCGAAGTGGTTAATAAAGTTTCGGAAGCGACTGGAAATAAAGCTGTTTGCGTAACTGACGTGGGACAGCATCAGATGATGGCTACCCGATATTTTAAATCGACACAATCGCGCAGTATGGTTACTTCTGGAGGGTTGGGAACAATGGGATTCGGCCTTCCTGCCGGAATTGGAGCCAAATTTGGCGCTCCCGACCGCACGGTTTGCATCTTTGTGGGCGATGGAGGTTTACAAATGTCTATTCAGGAGTTTGGCACCATCATGGAGCATGACATTGACGTAAAAATTATTCTTCTGAATAATAATTACTTGGGAATGGTTCGCCAGTGGCAGGAGCTATTTTTCGATGAACGTTATTCGGAAACACATCTAAAAAATCCCGATTTCGTAAAAATTGCCGATGCGTACGGCATAAAAGGAAGAAAAGTTACCGAAAGAAAAGACCTGGACAGCGCTATCGAAGAAATGTTATCGCACAAAGGAGCTTATCTGCTTGAAGCAGTGGTAGAAACCAAAGGAATGGTTTATCCGATGGTTCCTGCCGGAGGAAGCGTTACCGATATATTGATTGGGAACGGAAAGAAAGTATAACATTTGTCGTAAATATACACGACCATGTGTATCTACAACCACGAATAATAAATAAAATTATGGAAGGAAAAACTTTATATACAATCACTATTTTCTCAGAAAATGCGGTAGGTGTTCTCAACCAGATCACAACAATTTTCATGCGCAGGCAACTGAATATCGAAACGCTATCGGTATCACCTTCAGCGCTGGAAGGTATTCACAAATTTACCATCACAACTTTTGCGGAATCAGACGAAGTTATGAAAAAATTAGTTCGTCAGATCGATAAACGTGTGGATATCCTGAAAGCATATTTCAACGTAGATAATGAATTGATCCACCAGGAACTAGCTCTCTATAAACTCGCTACAGATAAGATAATGGAACATGGATCGGTAGAATACTTGATCCGCAAATACAATATCCGCGTGCTTGAAGTATCAAACGATTGTGTTGTGTTTCTCAAAGCCGGGCATTACGCCGAAACACAAGGACTTTTCAATGAACTGGCTGAAAAGATCGGTGTACTGCAGTTCATCCGTTCGGGTAGAATAGCCATCACTAAGTCTAAGGTGGAAAGACTAAGCGATATGCTGGCACAGAGAGAAGCGAGCAAAATAATTTCAAATTAATAATTAAAAATTACTAATCATACAACCAAAAGTTTAAAGTTTCGACTTAAGTCTTTGCTTTTTGCTCTTGGTTCTAAAAGTCTAAAACAATGGCAAAAATGAATTTTGGCGGGATAGAAGAAAATGTAGTTACCCGCGAAGAATTTCCATTAAGTAAAGCACAGGAAGTTCTTAAAAACGAAACAATAGCAGTAATCGGATACGGTGTTCAAGGTCCGGGACAATCGCTGAACCTGCGTGACAATGGTTTCAACGTAATCGTTGGACAACGCAAAGGTGGAAAAACATGGGACAAAGCTGTTGCTGATGGTTGGGTTCCAGGTGAAACGCTTTTCGAAATTGAAGAAGCGTGTGAGAAAGCAACAATTATTCAATATTTACTTTCAGATGCAGCACAAATTGAAGTTTGGCCAACTGTAAAAAAGCACCTTACCCCGGGTAAAGCACTGTATTTCTCGCACGGATTTGGAATTACTTACAAAGAACGTACAGGGATTGTTCCTCCTGCCGATGTGGATGTAATTCTCGTAGCACCAAAAGGATCGGGAACTTCGTTGAGAACAATGTTCCTTGAAGGGCGTGGTCTGAACTCCTCATACGCTATTTTCCAGGATGCTACCAGACGCGCTTTCGACCGTGTTGTAGCATTAGGAATCGGTGTTGGGTCAGGTTATCTGTTCGAAACAACATTTAAACGCGAAGTTTATTCAGACCTCACCGGTGAACGCGGAACATTAATGGGCGCCATTCAGGGACTCTTACTCGCTCAGTACGAAGTACTGCGTGAAAACGGACATACCCCGTCTGAAGCGTTCAACGAAACAGTGGAAGAACTCACACAATCGTTGATGCCGCTTTTCGCTGCGAAAGGGATGGACTGGATGTATGCCAACTGCTCAACAACCGCTCAGCGCGGTGCGTTGGACTGGATGACACCTTTCCACGATGCAACAAAGCCCGTCTTCGAAAAACTTTACAAAGAAGTAGCAAGCGGCAACGAAGCTCAACGCTCTATCGATACCAACTCTAAAGCCGATTATCGCGAAGGATTGGAAAAGGAACTCAAAGCCTTACGCGAAAGCGAAATGTGGCAAACCGGGGCGGTGGTTAGAAAATTGCGTCCGGAGAATAATTGATAATTGTCGGATGACCGAAGACGGAAGTCTGATGCAAAATGTATTCACGGGGTGGCTTGAAGTCATCCCGTTATTTTTGTTAACCGAAAATGTTCTGCACAAAACACCCTACCCCATCTTCAATGTCAAGCATTGAATTGATAAAATAAACGTAGTCAAACTCCTTTAGGTTATCTGCCGTTATTCTTGTTTCCTGAATGATGGACTTCCGCAACAATATTTGTCGTTTTGTGCCGTTTAGTAAAAAAGTTTCAGGGGTAAAAAAGTCATTATTTTTTTGAAAAACCACATTGCTGTAAGTGGTATCGGTTATGCAGCCGTTCTGAACGATAAGTATTTCGTCATATTGTTCTCTTTTGTCAATCAAAGCATTCAGTTCTGTCCTGTCAGAAAATTTGAAAGAATAATTCACATCATTCGCTTCAATAAGCATAAGTGAGCGGATTATTTTGGGAGTATATGCGGTAAAATCAATATTTTTAATTTCTTCCCTATACTCTATCCTGCATTTAACTTTTTCATCCCGCAAAGTTTCAGGCAACATAGATACAAGACAGGGCAATGCAGGGGCAGAGAAACCGAAATTTGCACCCGTTTGTTCCATTCGGGAAATATGTGCTTCCAAATTCTGTATAACACCGTTCTTTATACAAATGGTTTCGAGAAACATGAGTTGATTTTTATTCGGTTGATATTCCGTAGAAACGCAAAACATTGCGTCTTTACTTAGTAAAAAGGTAAATATACTTTTCTGATGGCTTCATCGTACTCTTTTTCACATTCGCTGTTGATGGTAATTCCACCACCACTTCTGAAATAGAAGCTACCGCTGGTTTGTTCAATATAACGAATCAGCACACAAGAATCGAAATTTTCACCATCAAAATATCCGGCAACACCGGTGTAAAAGCCCCGTGTTTCCTGCTCTGCTTCACGGATAATATCGAGTGTAGCTTGCTTGGGTGCTCCTGAAATGGAACCGGCAGGTAACAATTCAAAGATGAGAGTTCCGATATTTTCAGTCCAATTATCAGGCAATGTTCCTTCAATCTCGGAACTAACTTGCAGAATACTTCCATTATTTGTTTCTAACCTGTCGATATAACGAAAACGATTAACCTTCACTTTAGTGGCAATCATACTGATATCGTTTCGTATCAGATCAACAATAGTATTGTGTTCGGCCTTTTCCTTGAAGTCGTTAAGAATAATTTCTGCCGCATTCTCTATTGAGGCATCAATGGTTCCTTTCATCGGATGCGAAAATATTTTACCTCTCTCAGTCCGCACAAATCGTTCGGGAGAAAAACAGACAAACCTTTCAGGAAGATAGAGCCGATACATTGCCCTACTTTGCAGAAATATCTCTTTTAAAGATAAGTTCGTCTCAACAGGTGTTTTTATCGTCAGGTTGGTAAGAAAAGTGTCCCCGCGCCGCAAACCGTCCATCACACGGTTGAATCGTTGTGAGTAACGGGCATAGCTTTCGGGAGAAGCAGAAAAATAAAAATGTTTTTCTTCTTCTCCTTCAGTACAATTTTTCACTCCATTGATATCGAAAAGAATCTCTGACTGTTGCAAAGGATTCTCAACGAAAAAGCCTTCACTCAGATCAAAGTTGAGCCCAAACAAAAAGGGCATCTTAGCCTGTCCGGATTCATTCATTTGTTGTTTTATGTGGTCGCACGAGGTAAACATTCTGCAAAATTAAACGAATTCGAGGTTTTTCAGCTATTTTTGTATAAAAAAGAAACCAGAAGTCTGAAGACCGAAGACGGAAGACGGAAGTCAGTTAACAACCTGTCTAATATCTTGGCTCTTGGTTCTTGGCTCTAAATTTATGAACAAATGAACAAAGAAAATTTACGTATTGTTTTTATGGGAACTCCCGATTTTGCTGTGGAATCGTTAAAAGCTCTTGTAGAAAACAATTATAATATTGTTGGTGTAATCACCGCACCCGATAAGCCCGCAGGCAGAGGCTATAAGTTTCAACCTTCGGCCGTAAAAGAATATGCGCTATCAAAGGAATTGCTTATATTACAACCCGAAAACCTGAAAAACGAAGTTTTCCTGAATGAATTAAGAAGATTGGAAGCCGATATTCAAGTGGTTGTAGCTTTCAGAATGTTACCTGAAGTGGTTTGGAATATGCCGCCTCTTGGAACATTTAACCTTCACGCATCGTTGCTACCGCAATATCGGGGCGCCGCACCCATAAACTGGGCAATTATTAACGGCGAAAAAGAAACCGGCGTTACCACATTCTTTCTCAAGCACGAAATTGATACCGGAGAGATTATTTTTCAGGAGAAAATCGCTATTGAAGGTGACGATAATG
>DCEG01000004.1:23519-24249 GCA_002316835.1 Bacteroidales bacterium UBA1035
AAAATATTTAAAGAGACGTGCGAAATTGATTGGAATAAACCGTCACAAGAGGTTCACAACTTCGTTCGGGGCTTATCGCCCTACCCCGCTGCCTGGGCAGAGTTTGAAGTTAAAGGCGAGAAACTGAATTTCAAAATATTTGAAACGAAAATTAAAAGAGAGACGCATCAGTTAAATCCGGGAGAAATAGTTACGGACAACAAAACCACCTTACAGGTTGCCGTGCAAGATGGCTTTATAGAAGTTCTCGATATCCAGTTATCCGGAAAAAAGCGAATGAAGATCAACGATTTTCTCAACGGGTTTACATTCAAAGCAGAGGGCTAAGAACGTAGAGCGGAGAGATGAGAAAGTCAAAATATCCGGCACCCGACATCGGACTTCTGACACCGGCCATCTATCACCACTTATAATTCAACCCAAAACTGAGCAGTTGAGTAATCTGCAGATACTTGAACTTGGGATCGGGGGGAACACTATCATCGTAACGAAGGTTCAAGAAAAGTCTCGTGGAAAAAGCGTTAGTCAAGGCCATATTCAGCGTATTTTCAAATTCGCCTTCCACTTTGTGATAACTCGTGAAATATTTTAGTCGAGAATTCCACGTAATATATCGGTTAAAATCGTATATAAGGTTGGCGGTAACCGTAGAACCTAAATCGAATGTAGATTTTTTTCCCTCATCAATCCCATATCTGGTCACATTTACCTTGTCGTTTCCTACATACCT
>DCEG01000008.1 GCA_002316835.1 Bacteroidales bacterium UBA1035
GGCTAAGTTAGTAATTCCACCCCAAGGAATTGGAGCACCACCATCAATCATCACTAATTCTTCTGCATTCAATTCTTGGAATGCTGTAATTTCTGTATTCATTATTTTATTATATTAGATAAAACGACTATCCCTGCTATGGCTCCCGTTATAAAACCATAGAAAAATAAAGTCTTTAATATTTCTGATTCTTTTTTCATTTATCTTGCAATATTCTATCAAGAACAGCTGTATTATATAAATTCCACTTTTGCTTGCCAATAGTTAACAGCTAAAAGCCAGTAGCCAATTTACTTGCTACTCATCGATACTTCCACGCGATTGTTTTGACCGAACAACTGTTTGGTAAATTTCTGTACAACAGGTGCTGAAAGTTCGTTTACACGTTTCATGTAATCTTTTGCCAAATCAACGCCGTGCACGTAGTATTGCCACGTGTTGTTGAGGGCATAAGCATTCTCTTTCAAATTATCGGTGTGCTGTTTCAACATATACTCTTTCACTTTGCCGAGCATTGTAGCGTTAGGCCCGTTTTGTTGCAAATCGGCAACCACGTTGTTCATCACTTCTACAAGCTCGACACGACGTGCAGGATCGGTATCGAATTGAAACTGCAATGTAAAACCTTCTTTCGGCAGTTTTTCTGCTTCGGAATGCACACGAACCCCGTAAGTCCCACCCTGTTCTTCACGCACCTTATCTATGAATTCCATTTGGAAGAGTTGTTGAAGTACGTCCAGCAGAAAAATATTTTCAGCATTGTAAGCCATATCTACTGTGTAAACAATAGCGGTGGTAGCTTTGGGAGTTTCCAGCGGGAAAGTGAAATGATTGTTATACACACCTTTTCTGACAGGTATTTCCCTCACTTTCACATCGGTTCTTTTTCCGGGAAGAGATGCAATGTATTGTTCTACCAACGGCTTCAATTGTTCTGGCGAAACGTTTCCAACAAACGTGAACGTGAAGTTTCCGGCATTGGCGAAACGCGAAGCGTAAAGTTCCAACAACTTATCGTAGTTTACAGCATCAATTTCCCGTATGGTGGGAATTGAAAAGCGCGGATTGTTTAAATACATAGCATTCATCAACGAATCGTTGAATACGAACTCCGGATTGGCAGCAAGCGTAGGCAAAACTCCTTTGAGACGTGCGGCAAGAGATTGATACGCTTCTTCGTCTTTCCGTACATCAGTAAAATTAAGATAAACAAGTTGCATAAGCGTTTCCATATCTTTAACGTTACTTTTGCCACTTATCCGCTCGTTGAACTGGCTTACGCCGAATGTAACTTGAGCATTCTTGCCTGAAAGGTTTTTCCGTAAATCGGTAGCACTGAAATTTCCCAAACCGCCAACAGAGGCCATATCATCCATCAATTTTATTTCGGCAACGTGCTTATCATCGATCGCCAAACTTCCGCCAAGTGCAAAGCCGTTCATCAAAATTTCATCTTGCTTGAAATCGGTAGTTTTCACAATCACTTTCGCACCGTTGCTAAGCGTCCACACGGTTGTGCCTTTGGCTGCATCGGCTTCTTCTTTGGTAATGCTACCTTTGGCGGGAAGCTCAGCCAAAAGCGGTTCGGTAACGGTGTTGTCTTCGTAAGCGGCAAGTTGCTCGTTATCGGTGGTTTTAATGATTTCGAGAATCTTTGCTTCGGAAGGATATGTATCTTTTTCCTTTTCAACGCCCATAAGCACAACCACACGGTTATTATCGGTAATAAATTGCTGCATCATTTGGTTGATTGCTGCCACGGGAATGTGCGGAACAAGTTGGTTCAGGGTATTGTAATTGTCTTCGATAGACGGGATTGGTTCATTTTTGAGAAAATGTTGAACGTACTGATTCACATAGAATGCGTTTTGTTGTTTTTCACGTTCGTTGTAAAGTTTTTCCAGATTGCTCAGGTAGTTGGCTTTAGCACGTTCAAATTCACCTTCAGTGAAACCGAAATCACGTGCCCGCTTCACTTCGCGCATCAGGGTAGCAACGGTGGCTTCAGCAGCCTCGGGTTTAGCTACGCCAATAACCTGTAAAGCATCTTTTGTTCCTACGCCAAAGTAGGTGCTGTTCATTGCAAGTGCAAAAGCAAAAGGAGCATCTGGTTTTTGCATCATTTCGTCTAAACGCTCTTTGAGCATTTGCTCAATCATTTGTGTGGCGTAGTTGTAAACAAGATAGTCCATGGTGGTTTTTCCTTCGTTGGGAACCTGATTGCGTTTGTAAGCGATCATAATGTTGTTCATAGGCAACTCCTTGTCGGTGGCAACTGCAATGATGGGGTCGTCGTTATCGGGGATTTGTTCGTAAATCCGCTCCGACACGTTTTCAGGCATGACTACGGATGAGAATACAGCCTTTATCTGTTGTTCAATTTCATCAGCATTGATGTCGCCAACAACAATAATTCCCTGCAAGTCGGGTCTATACCATTTGTGATAATAGTTTCGCAGGACTTGAGGCTCGAAATTATCTACGACTTCCATTGTGCCGATAGGTAATCGGTGAGCATATTTGCTGCCTTTAAAGATAGAAGGAGCTATTTTTTCTATCACACGCATTTGCGCGTCTTGTCCTGTTCGCCATTCTTCGTGAATTACCTTGCGTTCTTTATCAATTTCTTTTTCACGAAGCAATAAAGCATTAGACCAATCGTGAAGGATGAGCAGGCAGTTTTCTATGGCACCGGGTGTAGTTACCGGCACATCGTTGATGTTGTAAATGGTTTCGTCCATACCCGTCATGGCGTTGAGGTTAGCGCCAAATTTCACGCCGATGGTTTCGAGGTAGGAGATAATACTTTTACCACTTTCTCCGGCCGGGAAGTTTTCGGAACCGTTAAATGCCATATGTTCCAGAAAGTGTGCCAATCCTCGTTGGTTATCTTCTTCCAGAATGGAACCAACTTTTTGCACAATATAGAAATTGGCCCGGTTTTCAGGCAATTTGTTTTCGCGGATATAATAGGTCAATCCGTTTTCGAGCTTGCCAATCTTTACTTTACTGTCTATCGGAATGGACGGCATCTGTTGCGCTTGAAGCATAATTGTGCTTGTTGCAAATATAACAAGCAAATAGATGTGTTTGAATAACTTTTTCATTTTACCGAGTTTATTTTTTGTAATGAAATTTAATCTCGGGCAAATGTAAAGCACATTCTCAAGAAGCTACGTTAACAGAATGTTATATAACGTAATGTTAACGTTAGTATGTCCCTTAAATAAAAACACATCCTTAAGTTTTACATACCGGACTAAAAGTCAGGTCTTCTTCTAATTTATATTGAAAAAATATCGTCCGAAAATAGACGAGAATATCTCTAAGGCCTACATATCCAAAAACAAATCCATGCCAGTAACAGAAGGCAATTGATAAAGATTTGGAAACAGAAGCTATTCGTAAGGCGTAAACCGTACCCAATCGATCAGATAAACACATTCAACTCCCGATGGCGGTGGCCCTTGAATCCACTGCCCAACTTGCGACCAGCAATTGAGTTTCAGTTGATATGGCGCTGTAATTTTCACTTCGTTATCATCATAATAATAAGTATAAAGTATTTTGCCATCTACAAACCACTCTATTTTGTCTGACTTTATATCGAATCCCCATACGTGAAAATCGTCGGAGGGGTTAAAATCTAATTTGATATCAGGATTCGTGTCGAAACTCTTTAATCCGGCTGCATGAACGGCAACATGCACTTCTCCCCTATCTTTTCCGAATGAGCTGGTAAGAAATTCAATATCGATCTCCTGCTTAGTCCCGTCTCCCGATCCCTCGCCATTCCAGTCAATGGTATAAAAGGAATTTAAAACACCCGGAACTGAAGATGGCTTCAGTCTAGCTTCCCATCGCCCGTACAGAAATTCTTTGCGTGATTGAAGTGCCGAACTCAGAAATATGCCGTTATCGTTTTTGAAAATCATGTGCAGATAGCCGTCTTTTACGTACACACGCTCTCTTCCGGTTTGCCCTCCGTGTTCACTCCACGTTGCTATTTCCCATACCGATTCATTAACAGTATTTCCGTTAAAGTCGTCCCTGAAAATCCCTTTCTGATTTTTAATGATCCCGCTCGTTTTGACACAAGACAACATTCCTAAAATAACGAGCGCAAAAACGATAAAATACGAAGAAGTTCTCATAGAAATGAATTTATATTCCCAAAAATAGTAGCTTTGTAAAAAACAATTCAAAAATGAAGAGCAACGAATTTTTATTTGAAAAAGATATTCCCTGGAAAAATGCAGGTGAATTAATGAAACGTCAAATTCTCGGGTACGATGAAAAAATCATGCTTGTGAAAATGCAATTCGAAAAAGGAGCTATCGGAGCTTTACACACGCATCCACACTCACAATGCACGTACGTGATCAGCGGAAAATACGAATTTACCATTGGAAATGAAACAAAAGTCGTTCAAAAAGGTGATTCATTATACATTGCTCCTGATGCTGTACACGGCATAAAGTGTCTTGAACCGGGAGAATTAATCGATGTCTTCAGCCCGGTAAGGGAAGATTTCTTAGGATGATTTTATAATTGCTGTAAATCTACCCTGCGAATTAGAATTTCTGCTCCTTCCGATTGTATCTGAATTTTACCTTTCTTGGGTTTCAAATTATATGCCCGATTCACGAGTTTGCCGTTCAAATAAATAAGAAGATCGCTTCCTTTCGCATAGCATTCCACCCGATTCCATTGGCCAACGGGTTTTTCCACATCTTTAGCACCGCGAAAATCTTTTTTATCTTCCCACAGCAGGTCACGGCTGTGCCAATCAATCCGTCCTCGGGTAAAAGTCCTGATTTCTCCTTCGGGGTCGTAAAAATATGATCCCTCACGCGCACCGGATTTTGCGGTTGTGGTAACCTGAAAATTGTCTGTCCCGTCACCAACAATGATAATATCGCCTGTTCCTCCTTCAATGATCTGACTTTCGATAGAATACATCCACGTTCCGTCAGAACCACCGTCTTTCCCAACGGAATGCAATAAAATACCGCTATCGCGCGCCCTGTCGGCGCGCGGCGCAAATGTTTTCCCGCCCCATTTGAAATCAACGGTCAGTTTGTAATTTTCAAATTCCTCATTTGTGGTAATACAACCAAACTCTTCGCCCGATATCACAATATTGCCGTTTTTAACAGTAAAAACTTTATTCGGATCAATATTTTTCCCTTTCTCTTTCAAAAAAGTGTACCATCCATCCAGATTTTTTCCGTTAAATAATTGAATATACTTTTGCGAAACATCATTCTTACTCATAGCAGACGTTGTTTGATTAAGTGGCCTTGCACTTACTCCTTCGTCCGTCATTACCACAGGCAAAATTTTCCCATTGGCATCGAATTCCATTTTATCGATGCAGGTCATGCGGGAATTTCCATCTTTTTCTGTCAACGGACGACGGTGATACACGATATACCAATCATCAGTTCCCGGAATGTTAATGACCGAATTATGACCTGCTCCGTTAGCAATACGCTCATCCTGTTTCAAGACAACTCCAATTCGCTCAAATGGCCCGAGTGGGGAATCAGCTATGGCGTACGCCACCTGATAATTGGGCCCAGTCCACCCGCCTTCCGACCACATAAAGTAATATTTCCCGTTTCGAATAAACATCACCGATCCTTCCACATACCCTTCGGGTGTGACTTCCTTGAAAATGGTTCCATCGTCAAACGGAATGAATCCGGTGAAATCATCGTTTAGCTTCGTAACATTACAGTGGCGCCACCCACCGTAAAACATATAATACTGACCGTCAACATCCTTAAAAACAAACTGATCGATCGGTTGCGCTCCATTATGAAATTTATCGATCAACGGTTTCCCAAGATAATCGCGAAAAGGGCCTTCTGGCTTGTCCGAGACGCCAATTCCGATACCGCCCGGGCTTTCATTGTTTTGAATATCGTTAGCTGCAAAAAACAAATAATACTTTCCGTCTTTTTCTGTAATGGCAGGAGCCCACATGGTTCGCCATGCCCATTTCACCGCAGTGGTATCGATAATGCTGCTGTGTTTCGTCCAATTTACCAGATCGGGAGACGAGAAGGCATCCATAAACACCTGTTGGTTGTAAGGCGCAGAGTAAGTGGGATAAATCCAGTATTTATCGCCAAAGATCACAGCTTCCGGGTCTGCATACCAGCCGGGAAAAACCGGATTTCCTGATTTTTGAGCATTTGTTGTCGCCAAAAACAACAACAGACTTAAAATGGAGATTATCTTTCTCATTTGCATTAATTGTATTTAAGTAATTAATTATACGTTAATTGTTGATATTTCAATGGCAGGGTTACGCTTCATTAATTCATCAAAGAAGTATTTCATATCGGTTTCTGACAGTTTCAGGATCATGTCTCCACGAAGTTTATTCCGATAATAAATCAGAATAATTTGGTTCGGATTTTTTTGAATCACTCGGGTAATCTGATTAACTGAGACAGGTTTAAAGGCACTTCCAAATAAATAACGCTGCATAACCAGCATATTATCATCGGTCAATCGATAAAAGCGGACAAGAGTAAACAAAATTGCGATAGATGGAAGAAAATAAAAAATAGCACCGTACCTGACGTTCAATATCGCCCAGACAATTATTGCAATATAAAAAAAAATCACAAAACCAAGTAAAATTTTCTCTCGCTTAGTTACGTAATACTTATACTTCTTCTCCACGATAATTGTGTTTTTATCTCTACAAAGATAAAAACTCTTTCTAAAAAACCCTTAAAATTCAACCTATTTTCGGAGAATAGACAAACTCTGTTATTTTATCGACGAACGAATTATTATTTTATACGAACAGCTGATATTTCCGCATAATTACTTGATATTTCGCACATTAAGCTGCATTAATTATCGTTAATCACTTGCATTTTCATTAAACATTACATTATCTTTGAGTGTCATAACGAAGACAATTTTAAAAAATAGAATTATAAACGCTAAAAAAATTTGAAGTATGAAAAAGTACGCAATGTTATTGGTAGCAGCTATGCTGATGATTGGCATGTCGGTTTCGGCACAAAACAGACAAGGTCAACGACAAAACCGCGATAACAATCGCCCACGTCAGGAAATGAGAATGACGGCAAAAGAACGTGCCGATTGGATGGCAAAACAACTGGACTTAACAGCTGATCAAAAAGCAAAGGTTGAAGCGCTTTACGAAAAACAAGACGCAAAACGTAAAGAACAAATTGAAAAATTTAGAGAGCAACGCGAAAAAATGACCGAGAACCGCGATAACACGCGTGAAGAAATGCGTGCACAACGCGAAAAGGAGATGAAAGAAAATCAGGCGGAACTGGAAAGTATCATCGGAAAAGAAAAAATGGAGAAGTTGAATTCACTCCGCCAATCCCGACAAAACATGCCACAGAGAAATCTCTAAGGTAAAAAAGCAAGACAAGTAATGTTTAGGTTATAACTATTCTTTTTCTCATGACTAAAAAAACGCCAGTCTGTGAAAGATCGGCGTTTTTGCTATTTTATGCATTTCTTACATCGATGCAAACTTCAAACAAACCGGTTTACTGATATGGATGTCCTGATAAGTATCGGACAGTAAACCCGATTGGCTATCGATCTTGAAAACCTGAATCACATTATTATCACGACTCGCCACGAGTAACAAATTTCCATTGGGTGTAATCACAAAATTTCGCGGATGTTTTCCGGTAGGCTGATAACCTATTTTAGTAAGTGTTCCATCGTCTTGATTAATAGAAAATATGGCTACGCCATCTTCTTTAATCCGATTGGATGCATACAGAAATTTCCCGTCCGGTGAAACGTGAATATCGGCACTACCCCGTGAACCTTCAACCGAGTCAGTAGCAATAACCTGTTTTTCCTTTAAATCGCCTTCGTCGTAATCATACACGATCACATCGCCCGATAATTCTCCCAACACATAAAAATATTTACCGTTGGGATGAAAATCGAAGTGGCGTGGTCCAGCTCCTGCCGGAGTAGAAAACTCCTTCAAGCTTGCCTCTGAAAGTGCCGGCTGGCCTTCGAATACCGAACCAATGGCGTTGTAGCGATAAATCTTATCCGTTCCCAAATCGGTAGCGAACAAGAATCTTTCATCGGGCGAAAAACGAACACTGTGTAAATGCGGGCTTTTCTGTCGCGTTGTATCGGAGCCAGAACCTTCAAAATTTAGTACTAAATTTGCCGGCGATAACGTTCCGTCATCATTCACCTGAAACGACGAAATGCTTCCACCGCCATAATTTGCGGTGAGAACGCTCTTTCCCGCCTTATCGATCTCAATATAGCATGGGCCTGAACTCTCGGTACTACTCGAATTTAATAGTTGAAGTGCCCCTTCCTTTTTATCGAATGCAAATGCGTGCGCAGCACTGTTTCCATCTCCATTCTCTCCCACCGAATAGACAAACTTCTCGTCGCCGCTCACTACCAGATACGAGGGATTTGTCACTTCTGCCATACTCAGGGAATCAGCCATTCCGGTTTCTGTATTGAATTTATACACGTAAATTCCTTTACTGCCTTCATCTGAAGTGTAAGTCCCTACAAGCAGAAACATATCGTTTGGAGTAGCCTTGGCTATTTTTTCGTCAATTGTTTTCATATCATCTTTTTGTGTTGTTTTGTTGGTACACGCTCCTATGAGAACGGCCAATGCGAGTGCGAAAATAATTTTTCTTTTCATCTGTATAACCTTTTGATGAGATTCCCTTGAATTAAATTTTCAAATGCTAAATTACATCTTTTTACGAACATAACTGCTACAAGGGAAAAAAACATTTTCGCGTTGTGTTGTATATTTGACGGAGACTGCGTATTTTTGCAAACTATTTTGAACTAAAAAAAGTAAGTATGCTAACGAAAATATTATCTGTTTCCGGAAAGCCGGGTTTATATAAACTTATTTCTACCAGTAAAAACCTAAATATAGTGGAATCACTTCTAGATGGGAAGCGAATTCCTGTTTATCTGACCGAAAAAGTAGTTGCGCTTAGTGATGTGTCCATCTATACCACTGAAGAAGATGTTCCGTTGCGCGAAGTATTGCAGAAAATTAAAGAAAAAGAGAACGGAGCAAAAACTATTCTCAGCTCCAAATCATCTAACAAAGATTTTTTCAACTATTTTGGTGAAGTGCTTCCAAACTATGATACCGACAAAGTGTATGCTTCTGATATCAAAAAATTACTGAGCTGGTATAACATACTTATTGAAAGCAATATCGATTTTGAGCAAGTTGAAGCTAAAACCGAAGATGAGCAACCAACTGAGCCGGAAGCGGAAAACAACGAAAAATAATATAAATTGAACACTAAAAATTTGTTCGCTCGGATAATAGCGGGAATTATTTACATTGCCGTTATTCTGCTTGGTATTCTGGGAGGAAAGTATTCTTTTATCTCTGTTTTCGGAGTGTTTTTAGCTATTGGATTGTTCGAATTTTACCGAATGACCGAGAAAAACACATCACATGCCATAAGTAAAGGTTTTAACATTTCATCAGGTGTTCTTATTTTTCTGTCGGCATACCTTTTTCTGGAGAATATTTGCGCTCTTGCACTGCCCATAACCGCTATCTCGTACTTACTTATCCTGTTTGCTTCCGCAATATTCATCAATCGGAAAGACATACTTCATGCCATTATCTATTCCGTTTTCGGGCAAATGTATGTCACTATGCCGCTTTCTATACTAATGCTCATCTCCTATCAGTATCAGACGCTTTCAAATGAGTATTATTACGCTTTTGTACTGGCTATTTTCGTCTTTATCTGGGTAAACGATACAGCTGCTTTTGTGATAGGGTCACTCTTTGGAAAACATAAATTTATAGAAAGGATTTCACCCAAGAAAACCGTGGAAGGATTTATCGGAGGAATTGCATTTTCGGTTTTAGCTGCTATAATTCTTTCCAAGTTTTTTACCGATTATTCGTTGGCTTTCTGGATAGGATTCAGTATTGTTGCCGCACTTTTTGGCACACTGGGTGATTTATTTGAATCACTCATTAAAAGGACTTACGAAGTAAAAGATTCAGGCAACGTTATTCCCGGACACGGTGGCATTCTCGATCGAATCGACAGCCTACTTATTGCCATTCCGGCCATTTATGTTTATCTTGCCGTGATGCTGATTTCGTAATTTTAACTTCACAAAAATACCTTATTCTTAGTTGAACTTTTGAAGCGTGTTGGCGTTTTAATAACAAAGGCATAATCTTTTTTATACGTTTTTTAATGAAACGCAGACCAGAAGTTCAAACTATTATTTCTTCGATTAAAAACTATTATACTCTTAACACGCAATAAGATGGATAAGAAAGCAATTGGAACAAACGCCGGCATTATTTGGAACTTACTGAACAACAGTGAGAAATGGGATGTTTCTCAATTAATGGAAAAATCAGGCTTAACAGAAATAGAAGTATATACCGCCATCGGCTGGCTGGCTCGTGAAAATAAGATAGAAATAGAAGAAAGACCAAACAAAAAACACTACTATTATCTTATTGTAGAGTATTACTTCTAATAAGGGTCTAAAAGAAGATTTAAAATCCGATATGATTAACAATATCGGATTTTTTGTTTTTTTAACGATAGTTGGTGCAACGTTTTCGGTGGTATTTCCATCTATATATTATCAACAATTCAATTAGACATAAAATCTACTTAAAATGAAAAAATTACTTTCCTTGTTTTTGCTTATTTCGATTATACTGACTTCGTGCGAAAAAATCGATTCATCCTTAATCGGAAATTGGGAATTGGCTGAATCGAAGTATGTGATTACTGCCAACGAAGATTTTACTTTTTTTGATGTCTTTGGTTCGCCCTGGCAGGGAACCATAAAAATTGATAATAAAGAGTTTAATCCGTCTCTGTTTAATTATTATTTTGATAACTCTACGGGACAAAGTCATTTTGCTTCACAAGAATTACTTTTCACTTTTATGGGTCCAATATTAGCGGTTGAATATCAAGGTGTAATGTATATTTTGGAGGAAGCAAGCACTTTAAAGATCGCTGAAGGAATTTATAAAACTGAAGGAACAGCAACATATCAGGACAAATCGATAACAGTTAATTTAGACCTTGTTATGCCGAAAGTAGAAATGAAAAAAGGAGATCAATTCTCTGTTCGTGATGCCTACCGATACATTCCTTATACCAGACTTGGCTTTGATGATGGAGGAAAATTACAAACAGACTTTCTCTCAGGAGACATTATGGAAAGATTATCGGGAAAATGGAGCGTAAACGACAATCAACTCAACATAAGTGTGAAAAATCGCTCGAACCATACGTACCAATATCAAATGAACGCTAATTCGTTATTGCTATCGCAAGACAAAACTACCGAAGAAATGGAACCGCCGCACATTTCACCATTTGCAAACAAAATAAGCAGAATTACTTATCAGGCGCTTTATATGCGGGAATAATAGAAAAGTCAGAAGACGGATGTCGGAAGACAGAAGTCCCAAATCTTAATTACATTATTCCTCTTTCACGTAACTTTTGTTGCCATTTCCAGGCAGATGCCATGGTATCTTCGATGGTTTCTTTGGCAGTCCAACCAAGAACGTTATTGGCTTTATCGGGATTAGCCCAAATCTGCTCGATATCACCTTCACGCCGGCCGACAATCTTATAGTTCAGAGGTTTTCCTGAGACTTTTTCAAAAACGTTGATCAATTCTAACACCGAAACTCCGTTTCCTGTACCTAAATTGAAAATTTCCACCTTTTCGTCCGATTTATCGGTGAGCATTCGCTCAATGGCTACCACGTGTGCTTTAGCCAAATCTACCACATTTATGAAATCGCGGATACACGAGCCGTCAGGCGTGTTGTAATCATCACCGAAAACGCTTAATTGTTCACGGATGCCGATTCCGGTTTGGGTGATATATGGCACTAAATTTTGTGGAACTCCTATGGGTAATTCACCGATTTCTGCCGATGGATGCGAACCGATCGGGTTAAAATAGCGCAGAATTATACTTTTTATGGATGCGCCGGAATGTATAAAATCCTGAATGATTTCTTCGTTTATCTGCTTGGTATTTCCATAAGGTGACTCAGCCGGTTTTATGGGCGCATTTTCATCTATCGGATTGTTATCGGGCTCACCGTAAACCGTGCACGATGAAGAAAAAACAATGCCTTTCACGTTGAATTCCGGCATTAACTCCAGCAAATTTATTAGCGAAACAAGATTGTTCCGATAATACATCAGCGGCTTGTGAACCGATTCTCCGACAGCTTTGCTGGCAGCAAAATGGATAATACCGGCAATTCCGGGATGTCTCTCGAACAAATCTTTCAAGGCAGGAAAATCAATACAATCCAGTTCTTCGAAAGTAGGACGTATTCCTGTAATTTTCACAATTCCTTCAATTACATCTGCATTGGAATTGGAAAGATTATCGATTATAATCACCTCATATCCTGCTCGTTGAAGTTCAACAACTGTGTGAGAGCCAATGTATCCGGTTCCGCCTGTAACGAGAATTTTTTTTGACATAACAAAATATTATCAACTTTAATATAAGCTGCAAAGTTAATAAAATAAGCAGTGATTTACTGACTTTTTTGCCGTTTCCTTTAAAAAACAGAGTACATTTGCAAAAAATATCATTTCGATGCAAGATATTTCGAATTTGCAGAAAGAAGCCGCTTTAAGAACTCCTGATTGGAAAAAGTTTTATGCCAAAAACAAACAGCGGCTGATGAGGATGGATAAGGATATTGAAAGGCTGCACAACAAAGTTTCTTCAGAAATAGATTGCCCGGAATGTGGTAATTGCTGCCGCTCTCTTGGACCAATGATTCTGGAAAAAGACATCGATATATTATCAAAATCACTCAAAATGAAATCTTCTGATTTCATTGAAAAGTATCTGCGAAAAGATGAAGACGGCGATTTTGTTTTTCAGTCGATGCCTTGTCCGTTTTTAGGTAGCGATAATTATTGTTCCGTATATGAAAGTCGTCCTAAAGCTTGTCGCGAATATCCGCATACTGATCGAAAAAAATTCCATCAGGTTTACGATTTAACAATTAAAAATGCATCAACCTGCCCTATTGCTTTTAAGGTTTTGGACGGGTTAATAAAACTTTAAGATCAAAAAGCATTACTTTATATTATATTTATAATAATTTGATTTAAAATGAACTATAAAAACAGATTGACTATATTTACCTTTATCTTGCTAACTACTATTTTTACCTCTTGCAATACGTTTCAATATCTATTAAAAAATAATGAAATTCAAAGTGACACTGTCGTCCTGAGACAAGGTATTCCGCTCTATGATGCAACCAATCGATTTATTGTGGTGCTGGATTCCGTTCTTTCCGATTCACGTTGTCCAAAAGGTGTAGTTTGCGTTTGGGAAGGCAATGCCGAAGTCCGGTTAAAAACTATCATGACATTATATAACAAAAAGAACATTTTCCGATTAAATACTAACCCACAATTCACGCAAGATACTATTATCAATAATTATCGATTCAAATTACTGGAACTCAATCCTTATCCTGAAAACGGAAAAACATTTCCACATTACAATTATCGCGCAACTATCGTGATAGAGAAACAATAAAAAAATCCCTTTTGCTATGTTGCAAAAGGGATTCTTATTTTGTAGTAATCGACTTACAAATCTTTCAACAATTCTTCCACAGCACGTTTCAACTGCAAATCATCGCCTTTCAGTAATGATTCGGGAGTGTTATACACTTCGATATCGGGCTCCAGTTGATTGTTTTCCATCACTTTACCGTCCATATCGACAACAGTAACCTGCGGAATACCGAAAACCAGCGTTGGATCGATTTGTGTTTCCCACCAAACAGCGGTCATAGTTCCAGGAACGGGAGCCCCAACCAATTTGCCAATTCCTAACTCTTTGTACACCCAGGGAAATCCATGTGCATTGGAATAATTGCCCTCGCCCATTACTACGATAGACGGTTTGTTCCATTTATTGAACGGGTCGCTGCCGATGTATTGTCCGCGTGGGGTGAATTGCTGATATTCTTTCCCGCTGAGAAGCGTGGCAAGGTCGTCGTGAAGCCATCCGCCGCCGTTAAAACGCGTATCCACTACAACCGCTTCCTTATTCCGGTATTTACCAAGCAAATTTTGATAAACATCACGAAAACTACTGCTGTTCATCCCGCGAATATGAATATACCCTAAGCGTCCGTTGGAATATTTTTCCACCAGTTTCTCACGTTGTTCTACCCAACGATTGTATAGCAAACTATTTTCTGCACTTTGCGTAATGGGTTTCACTATTTCTTCGAAATGGTCTCCGGTACCCGGAATATAGGCCGAAAGCAACACCCGTTTTCCGGCTTTTCCATCGAGCATGTGCCAATAATTTTTTCCTTCCTCTATAAGCTCCCCGTCTATTTTATCGATAATTACACCCGGTTTAAACTTACTATCGGCTTTGATGAGCGGACTACCCTGAATGATTTCCTTAATTTTCAGACCTTCTCCCGTAAATGTTTCATCCCAAAAAACACCCAACGTTGCTGTTTGCCAACGATCTGACGGTGCGCTGTAACGAGCACCGGTATGCGAAGCATTGAGTTCGCCCAGCATTTCGGAAAGAAGTTCGGCAAAATCAAAATTATTATCGATGTGTGGAAGAAATCGTTCGTAGGCTTTTTTATACATAGTCCAATCCACGCCGTGTAATTTTTCATCATAGAATTTGTCAAGCACCTGTTTCCATGCATGATTGAAAATATATTGGCGCTCTTGGGCACCTCTATAATTAAACGGTGCGGAAAACGACACATTCGTTACTTTTCCATCGGTGATTTTCTTAATAGTTCCACCGGCAACGAGATAAATGTTTTTCTCATCCTTGTCGGCAATAAGATTTCCTGCACCCACTTTTTTACTGAGAAGCTTGGTAGTATTTTCCAAAAAATCTTGTTCCCACAGATCCACATCGTCTTCAAAACGAGCCAGATAATACAGTTTGGAGCCGTCTTTCAACAAATAAGCATCGGAAAGGCTCGATGAATG
>DCEG01000099.1 GCA_002316835.1 Bacteroidales bacterium UBA1035
TCCGTTTATGGTGGGAACAACCAAAGAAGCGTTTTGGTTTCCGTTGGCTGCTGGCACAATCGGCGGGTTGGCGATGTCAATTGTGGGGATATGGGTATTTTTGCCGTTGATGGTGGTGAGGAGGAGAAAATAATATATATTTTCCAATAATTTGTTTCAAATCTGGATCATTTTTGATCCGTTGAATTAATGATCTGAGTTATTCGTGCGAAAAGTTAAAATATCAATAATCCTGAATTGTTATGTCAACTTTTAACAAAAATGGGAATAGGGAGATTTTTTATTATATGACAAAATCATTGATAAAACAAGTTCAAAGAGAATTAAATAGGTTTATCAAAAATATCGAACCTTATCCCAATAAATTCAAAGAAAAAGGCATTGTCATGAGTGTTGGTGGAATTAAATATTTTACAGACGCATGGGTTTCGATTAACATGTTGAGAGAAACAGGATGCAAACTACCAATTGAGGTATGGTATAAAGGGAATGAATTATCTTCAGAATGCATAAAGTCTTTTGCGAAATTAAATGTTATTTGTAAAGATTTTAACGATCACGATAATTCTTTTTTATTTGGATATATGTTTAAACCTGCAGCAATTATTTATTCTCGGTTCAAGGAAATCATATTCATTGATGCTGATAACATTTGTCTGTCTGATCCGGAAGAGTTGTCATATTCAAATTTTTATAAAGAAACTGGAGCTGTTTTTTGGCCTGACTTTTGGCATACACCTGTCGAAAATCCAATTTGGGATTTAATGAAAGTTAGTTTTAGGCAAATGAAAGAACAAGAGAGTGGACAAATGCTTATTAACAAAGAGACTTGTTGGCGCGAATTAAATCTATGCATGCAATTAAACAGGATGAATAACATCTTCTATAAAATTTTACTTGGGGATAAAGATACGTTTCGTTTTGCTTGGCTGTCATTGGGAAAAGCTTTTCACTATATAACTAAAGAACCGGACTCATGCGGTTATTTTACTAACGAAAACAATTTTAACGGGATGACAATGATCCAATACGATTATGATGGTCAGCCCTTTTTCTTGCATAGAAATCTTTTAAAATTTAATGCAACAAAAGACAACGAAATTTGCTGGACGCATTTTAAACAATTTCATATGGATGCCAAAGCGAAAGATTATTTATTTGTCCCCAATAATAGACATAATGCTATGGATTTGCAAGGAGATGTTGAGACCTTTTCATTTAAAGATAAATTTGGAGATTTAGAATTGCATTGTCAAGACTACCTACAAAACATCAGGAATCAAGGGTTTTATAGAGAGTTTTTGTTTAATAGTTATTTTTTTAATGAGTGATTATTATTGATAAGTCGTTAAAAAATATCTCTTCATCAATCTTTTGTCAGGAAACAAGTATCGCAAAAAAGATCAGACAAGTAGTTTTCAATCTATATCCACATTTTTAATTAAAGCTTATGACGAATAAAATTATTAATATTATTGTTGGCCCTAAATTAGAGCCTTTAATAAAAAGGTGTATCCAATCTTGGAATAAACTCACAAAACATGGTTTTGAAATCAAGCTATGGAATGATGAGATCATTAATAATTTCATTAGAAAGCATTATTTTTTTGCTTTAGATGCTGTATTAAATGCAAGAAACCATGCCGAAGCAGCAGATATTGCACGTTATTTAATAATACATCACTATGGAGGATATTACGTAGATTGGGATATAGAATTATTGGATGAACTCAAATTTATACAATTGATTGAGAAACTTTCTTCCGGTTTTTTAATAATTGATCCACTGAACGGAACATTAGCCTCAGAATGTTTTTCTGCAAAAGAAAATGAATTGTTTTTATTGTCTTTAGTAAAAGATATTATTGAAATATACAATGAAAATAAAAGAGATATGTTCAAAACTCCTCAATACTCCGGTCCATATAGGATGAGAGATTCTCTCGTAAAACATTTGAATACTTCACAAAAAATAATCTCCGTGAAAGAGATATTTGCTTATGACTATTCGGAAATAAGATTTAAAGACAAAATAAAGGATAGACAACAACCCCTTATTCATTATTGGATCCATTCATGGATTAAATAAATAAAATAATTATGAAATCAAATTCCAACAGCATCATACAAAGTCTTTGTATTGATAACATGAACTTTGGCGTTATGGAAGAACTTTCCATTAATTCTTACTTAAAGAACGGTCATGAATTCCATTTATATACTTACGACAGTAATATAAAAGTACCCAGAGGTACAATACTTTTCGATGCCAATGAAATTTTAGAACAGAATTCTTTAGATGAGAATATTCTCTCAGATATTTTTCGGTATCAACTATTACATCTAAAAGGTGGTTGGTGGGTAAATTTAGATACAATCTGTATAAGGCCATTTGAATTCAAGAGTAAATACGTTTTCACTGAAATTTTAGATTATGATAAATTAAATGGGATATCTGATTCTTATAGAATAGGAAGTCATATTATGAAAGTATCAAACTCTGCTGGAATTTTATATGACTGTTTAAATTATATACGATTAAGAGGTTTGCATAACCTAAATTCAAAAGAAATAAATATTGATTTCTTGAATGCCGTATTACTTAATTACAATATCAAATACTATAGTAAAAAAGCGAAAACCTTTTCCCCCTATCATTACCACGAAGTTTATGAATTTGTTAAACCTAATGGTAATATATATTTTAACAAAAACATATATGCGATAACTTTATGGAAAGAAATGTGGCATAAAATGGGATTAAACCCAAATAGAAAATATATTAATAATAGTATATATGAACAACTCAAGAGTAAGTATTGTGATAGTCTTGATTCATGATATAGTTAGTATTATATTATATTTCATTTCTTATGATAATTTTTGACATGTGATATTTTTTAATGTCTTTTTATGGATAAAATGGTTGGTTTTTCTTTAATATCTGTAGTTATTCCTACATATAATTCAGATAAAACTCTAAAGCAGACTTTAAAATCTGTACTTGAGTAAACATACTCAAATTTTGAAATTCTAGTCATAAACGACGGATCCAATTACAATTATTCTTCTATTTTGCAATCATTATCTGATAAGAGGATATTTTATTATAAATTAAGCCATATTAATGCAAGTTCGGCAAGAGATTTCGGAATATCTAAAAGCAACGGTGAATATATAGCAATGCTAGATGCTGATGACCTATGGTTACCTCATCATTTGGAAAGTTGTTTGCAAATAATAAAGATAAAGAACTCTGATGGATTATATGGAAGTCTTATTATTAGAGGGGAAGGTGATGTTATAAATAGACAAAAAATAGTTAGAAGGATTGAGAAAGACGAAACAGTTGTTAACTATTCATGCGAATCAGTAGTTGAAACTGTTCGCGAGTTTATTTAGTTAAAGTATTCAAAATCAATGGAATAAGCGTGCTAAATATTTGCTCAAACCCCTGAAAATCATTAACTTGGAAGAAAATTACCACAACAAATTCTCTAAATAATGATTCCCAGGAAGAAAGAGCTTGAATTGATACAGATTTATATGTATATATGTGATTTATACGATCAGGAACTGAAATATTATTGCCAAAGATACAGCAATAATTCCAATCCAGCTTTCACCGATCAGGAAATAATGACCATCTACCTGTTTGCAGGTCATTGTCAAAAGTATTTCCAAATCAGGGACATACATGGCTTTGTATCAGAATATCTTTCCTCCCGGTTCCCTGAATTGCCTTCATACCAGACCTTTAATCTCAGATTGAACTGCCTAAGTGAGGCTTTCAGGGTATTATCCGAAAGATTGATATCTTCATTCATGCCGGTTGATTGTGACAAGGGGATATCCCTTATCGATTCCCTACCCGTGATGACTTGTGCGGGAAGGAACAGGCAAGGAAAAGTAGCTCGTGAAATAACTTCCAAGGGATACTGTTCAACGAAGAATCAGTATTATTACGGGATGAAACTCCATGCACTGACTTCGCGCAGGGAAGATAAAATCCCCTTTCCCGACTCTCTTATGTTTACTCCTGCCCGGGATAATGACCTGACTGTTTTTAAACAGGCCTGGGGTGATTATATCTCCGATACCGTAATCTTTGGAGACAAGATATACTCTGACTTTGAATACTTCAGTGATAATAAAAAACAAAAACAGAATATCCGAATGCTCACCCCCGTTAAAGCTGTCAAGGGACAATCGGAGCAGGAAAGACAAAGCCGCAAGGCCTATAATGAACAGTTCTCCACAGCCGTTTCCAGGGTCAGACAACCCATAGAATCATTCTTCAACTGGCTGAACGAAAAAACAACTATTCAAAGAGCGCAAAAAGTAAGATCCACGAAAGGATTACTTATACATACGATGGGCAAAATTGCCATTGCATTCATTTATCTAATTTTTTAAATACTGGTTCGCATTATTTACTCATTTATATAAAATAGAGAAAAACGGATGAAATGAGGTGAATAAACAATGTTTTTTTGCTAAAAATTATTAAATAATAAAAATAAGCAAACATTACGTACTGTTTGTTCTGATAACTTTTTATATTTGTATTATCTTTTTATTTATGAAGATGTAATTTTTATTAAAAAATAATATTTTTCTTTCTTTTTGAAATCATTGTGAGTAAAATACACAACTAATTTCACATACAGTTATTTCAATGAACATCCTCATAAATATAGAAGGAGACTTGGTTACCTGAACGTAAGATTTGGCGTTCATTGCAACGTTTGCATTCTTAAACTTGTTTGTCTTTACAGTTACAATGACAACAAATTTTACCCATTTGGTCCCTTAGTTCTTTTAAATTTTTTGACAGGACTCCTCATCGGAAATTTGCAAGTTGCAAAAGTCATCAGGTTTCATATATTGACATCATACATGTTTATCCATGTATCTTCTTATAGCTAGATATGTTGAAATCTGAAATAGAAACAGAAAAACCCTCAAAAATCAGGGGCATTGTAAAATTTATTTAATATCAACAAATTATGAAAACATTAAAAAAATTATCTCTCAATCACTTAGAAGGAGAGAGACTGCCAAATCAGAAACTCAAATCCATAATAGGAGGGTATAGTGGTACCGGTTGTTGTGGATATAATTGTAAAGCAGTGTATGACTATCAAACAGGAGATTGGCTCGGCTGTGCATATCATCCTGACTCAAATTCTTTTTGTTGTTATGGATGATAATTTTTCAATAACAGGAGGGACTTTCCTCCTGTTATTTGACTGAGTGTAATCAATTTTGTATTATGAATTTAAAATATTTATCTCTTTTTTTTTTCATTTTTATTTCCTGTAATAAAGCAAAACAAGTAGATGTAGCGAAGAAAATATGGACTGAGTCAATAATCAACGATTCATATGTCTATTATCCTGTAAAAGATAATCAAATTAAAGTTGACTTGAATAAGCCGCAAAAGGTGTCATTATTTGATTATTTTAGCCATATTGAGCTGGTTCCTTTGGAAACAAGTGATAATATTCTAATTGGTTATTGTGAGGAAATGTTTTATCATCAAAGTAAGTATTATATTTTCGACAGCAAACAGCTTAGTGTTCTAGTATTTGATGACACGGGAAAATTCATATTTCAAATAAGTAAACGTGGTCAAGGTCCTGGTGAGTATACTGATTTAACAAGTATGATTTTCAATCCTTTCACTAGAAATATAGATCTTACAGGTCTAGGAAATATTTATAGCTATGACTTATCAGGTAAACATGTAAAAACCTTATCGCGACCTGAGAACTCATCTGGTTATTTTTGGAACTTCATACCGCTTAGTGCAAACTTGTACGTTTGTTATGTAGGGATGAGTTTAGACCCGTATAAAATTAATTATTACGATGTGGGGAAGAATAAAATTATTCGTAAAGAATATGAAGATGATATACTTTTAAATACCTTTTTTTTTGTATCTTCTACCTCACATACTCCATTCTACGAGTATCAAGGGAAATGGTACTTTTATCGTTTTGTAGACAATACAACTTACGAAGTAGGTATGGATTCTTTAAAACCTGCGTATAAGTGGGATTTTGGGAAACTAAATTATGATGCAAAAGAATTAAATTTACCCAATCGTCCCTCAAGCATATCTATGCTTCCTTATAAAATAAATCTTCAAGGCCAAAACAATAGGTATTTATTAGCTCAAATAACCATGAAAAGTAACAAATCAGGAACTGGAATATATTTAATATATGACAAATATACTAATGAATGTAAATATATTGAACATTTTACAGAACAAATAGATTTTCTACCTAAAAAAATAACCAACGAATACGTATTATCTTGGTGTGAACATGCCACATTAGAAAATTACGTTTCCGAAGAAATGCTAAATGAAAAAGATCGACAAAGATTTCAGAATTTGATAAATACGAAAGAAGAAATGAATCCAATCATTATTAAATATTTTTTCAAATAACATGAACAAACAATTATATATTATTCTTTACCACTATTTGAAAAAAACAAACATAATTTTCGATAAAACAAGACTCAAACAATTGATCACATCCCACCCAGATCACGACTCTCTTTATGCTATGACTGATACGTTAAATGAGTTGAATATCGAAAATATTGCTCTTCAAGTCGATATGAAAGGGTTACTTGCAAACGGGTTTCCGGTCATTGTTTTTACCGCAAAAGAAATAAGAGAATTTATTGTAATTGAAGATATTTCAGATCATCAGGTCCATTGTTTTAGTGCTGAAGTTGGCAACACCGTCGAATCATTAAGTGAATTTACTGAAAAATGGACAGGAGTAGCCTTGTATGCAGCACAGGACGAAATACAGGCCGACTTGGAACAAAAGAAAACTGTATCTAAAAAACGTCTATTGTATTGGCGTATGATTTTGTCAATTACAGCAGGATTAGCGAGCATATTACTATGGAGTGCCTCCATTGTATGGTCATCACCTCTACTATATCTTTTATCTCTTTGTGCGCTTGGATTAATAGTAAGTAACTTCCTAGCTATAGAAGAGTTTGGTGAATCGAACCGTTTTCTTCACAAAGTATGTCATCTTAATAGAGTTACTAACTGTAATGTTGTTCTAAGATCGGGGGCGGCTAAATTATTTGGATGGTTAAGCATGTCTGATGTTGGGTTATGCTATTTTACAGGGAGCATCCTTTCTCTCATTCTTGCCGGTGTAGGTCAATGTGTAGATGCAGTGATATCTTGGTTATTAGTACTAGCATTGTGTAGTGTTCCATATACCCTTTTTTCATTGTCTTATCAGATATTCAAAATAAAAAAAGTGTGCCCTTTATGTCTTTGTGTAGTTGGAGTGTTGTGGGCAGAAATAACACTTGCAATTTTTAGATGGGAAAATTTAAATTTAATCTCCATATCCCCTGTTACTTTTTTCTCGTTGTTTGTTGGATTTACTTTGCCTGTAATTATTTGGGCATATGTAAAACCTATGTGGAGAGAAAATATTCAAATTCGCAAATATGAATATAACTATCTGCGTTTGAAACGAATGCCTGTCGTTATTCGTGCTATTCTTTCAATTGAGCCACCATTCTCTATGGATTTTATCCCCGGCGAAATACACTTGGGAACAATTGGTGCTCCCACACATTTTACAATATTAATGAGTTTGTTTTGTAATCCATGCGCAGAAAATTGGAATATATTACACCAATGGCTTACTACATATCCAGGTTTGTTTTGTCTTACCGTACGACTAAGTGGTTATAATTCTAAAGATACAAAAAGTACAGAATTAATAGACGCTTTGACCGAAATTTATATTCAATTGGGAGATAAGGCTTTTATTAAAGCGTTAAACGAGTGGAATGAAGACCGGGATTATAAAAAATGGAAAGCAAAATACTACGCAAATAAACCAATTAAACCCCAATTGGTATGTTCTAAAGTCGCCCAGTGGCAACAAACAAATTTTATTCCTGTAGTGCCTACCATATTCGTGGGTAATCGTATCTTCCGCTATGAACTAAATGATTTGGAATACTTGCTAAAAGAATGAGTAATTTGTCTGATCGTGAATCTTTACAAACAAAAAATTCAATCAATCCTTCAGCAAATTTCTGATATCTTGCTGATAAACGGAACATTCTTAAATAACCCGGGACTATATACAGGAAAAACGGGTATCGCATTGTTTTTTTTCCGATATGCTCATTTTACACAAAATGAATTATATTCGGATTATAGCTTTGACTTATTTGAAAAAATACAAAATGATATTCATCAAGACACGTCTATTAATTATAAGCAAGGATTAACAGGAATTGGTTCAACTATTGAATATTTGATACAAAACAATTTTTTAGAAGCCAATGCAGATGAGATATTAGAAGATTTTGACAAACGAATTTTTTTTACTTATAACTTGCCATATTTGTCGATTGACGAAATTATCGACATAGGGTATTATGCATTATGGAGATTGTCAGGAAGAAGTGTTCAAAAAGATACAATATTAAATTCAGTTATACCATCAATAGTAAATGCAATGAATAAATGGCAAACGGACCAAAATAGAATAAGCCCAACCGTTTCTTCCCTTAGGGAGCTTTTTTTGCATAGTAAAAATTTTTCAATAGATAATCAATCAAATTTTTCATATTTGTTTCAATTATGCCGTAAAAATAAGAATAATTCGAACGAAACTAAATTATTTATGCATCTTTTGGAGCAATTCAATAATTTATCCACTAATAATGAACTTGATTTTGGGATTCAAAATGGACTCGCCGGGGTAGGTCTTTTCTTAATATCCAAACTTGACCATAATAATTCATGGCTTTCACTTTTTCCTGACAATTTAATATTTTGCGAACAATGAATCTATATCTGTTTAATGACAACGATAGGGCTTCTATTTATGGAGTCGGCACTTATCTGAAGGAGTTAGTGAAAGCTCTGGAAAATACATCCATAAGTATTCACATTGTTCATTTGCACTCTGTTCTTCCTGCATTCAAAATAGAAAAGACAAATCAAATTGAACATTGGTATATTCCAGAAGTCAGAAATGAAAATACTTTCTCCGGTTCTGTATCAAAAGTAGAAAGTTACTTCCAGAATGTGATTTATCTTCTCCGAATCCATATTAAAGACATAAAAGATTTGGTCTTTCATTTTAATTTTAATCTTTGTCAGTTGCTTGCAAGAGAATTGAAAATGGCATTCAATTGTAAAACTGTTGCTACTATACATTTTACTAAATGGATGCTCGAACTTAATGGTAATCTTTCAATGTTCCAAAGGATTAAATCAAAACCTTACTATATTTTAAACAGTTATGAAAAAACATTGATTGAAACAGATAAATATGAAACTCTTCTCTATAAGGAGGTTGATCATATAATCGTACTCTGTCAGTATACACGGAATATTCTTCAAACTGAATATGGTATAGAACAAGATAAGATAGTTGTCATCCCTAATGGGATGGCAAATGCAAATCTTAAAAAAAACAAAAACACAAAAAATGCATTAAGAAGAAAATGGCACATATCCGAAGATGATTTGTTGATCCTTTTTGTAGGACGCTTGGATGCCGTGAAAGGGCTTAGTTACCTGATAAAGGCCTTTAACAAAGTATTTAAGATAGTACGTAATTGTCGTCTAATGATTGTTGGTAGCGGAGATTATGATTACTATATGAAAGAATGTGAAAACATCTGTACACATGTTACATGGACAGGGTTATTAAAAAAAGACAAGTTATATGAATTGTATTCTATTGCTGACCTTGGTGTTATGCCCTCTTTTAACGAGCAATGCAGTTATGTAGCCATCGAAATGATGATGCATAGTGTACCTCTCATTGCAAGTACGTCGGCTGGCTTACGTGAGATGGTGGAAGACGGAGTTACAGCTTTGTTAGTATCAGTAGTAGAACATCCAGAACATATGGAAATAGACACAGAGGTTCTCGCCGAAAAAATGATTCTTTTACTGCAAGATCACTTTAAAAGAAAACAAATAGGGAGGAATGGACGAAAACGTTACGAACAATTGTATACATCTGATACTTTGCGCAATAACATGTTAAAATGCTATTTCTCATGAAGCATTCTAAACACATGACAAAACATTAACGCAATACTCAACTCAACCCTTAATAGTAAATTAGTTATAATTTTGGTTGGATCTTTCCTGTGTTAAGTGAACATAAAGAGTACAGGAAATTATCTTCACCACTTTTTAAAGTTAAAAAATAATTTGTTTTTATTATTTTTCTCTAGTCCAATCAAAATATATTTCATCTCCTTTTCTATTTGAAAGCACCCGATAAAATTTAATGTAAATATCCTAAATGTTGAGTATTATTTTTAGTCAAAAAGATTATTCAATCTCGGTGAAAATTTAATCGTTGTTCTGTTTGTTCTTTATCAAATGCTTCAAATTTTCATTCCCCTTAATTCTTTTCATTTCTGAAATAACAATTTTTTCCACATCCGTCTTTACCTGCCTATAGTTTCGTTCTATTTCCTGCATCATCGTATCATTTCCGTTTTCATCGGTAAATAAAACTATTTCAGGGATCTTTTGGTAGGCTTTTGTTTCGGCAGCAACACGGGCATTATCTACCACAATCTCGCAATGAAAAATCTTTTGCTCAATACGTTCATCAAAGTTATCCGATACGGCACCCACAAACATACCTTGTGTGAGATTACTAATTTTGGATGCCGGAATAAGGCTGTCCATCTGGGTAGAAATAGACGTGGATTTATCCTGTCGGTTAATGGTCATACTTTGCCGTTTCTGCAATACTTTTCCGAATCGTTCCGATAACGTTTTGGCTGTTTCGCCTACCACTTGTCCCGAAAAAATATTACCGACCGTATTTTGAATAACCTTACTTTCCTTGTCGCCGTAATCGCGTGTCAGTTGTGAGTAATCCTGAAATCCCAGACAAACGGCAACTTTATTTGAGCGTGCCGTGGCAATCAAATTGTCTAGCCCACGAAAATAGATTGTCGGCAACTCGTCAATTATTACCGAACTTTTCAACTGCCCTTTCTTGTTAATCAACTTGACAATTCTTGAATTATACAATCCCAACGCTGCCGAATAGATGTTTTGACGGTCAGGATTATTGCCTACACAAAGTATTTTTGGTTTTTCAGGATTGTTAATATCCAAACTGAAATCATTACCTGTCATCACCCAATACAGAGCGGGCGAGATCATCCTTGAAAGCGGTATTTTAGCACTGGCAATCTGACCTTGTAATTGGTCCTGCGCCCCACCCTCCCAGGCGTCCATAAAGGGTGAAAGGTAGTTTTCCAGTTCGGGATAACTTGTAAGAATGGTAAACGTATCGGCGTATTTCTTATTCAAAAACTCGATGGCGTGCGGGAAAGTGCAGTATTTGCCGTTTTCATAAATCTTCAAATACCAGATAATGGCAGCCAACAAAATTATTGGGCTTTCCACGAAAAAGTCTCCTTGTTTCTGTATCCATGTTTTGTTCAGGTTGAGCATAATGGTGTAAGCGCTTTCGTACGCATCCGAAATATCGGTCATAAACGCCGGATTTATCGGGTTGCACCGGTGGCTTTTCCGTGGATTATCGAAGTTTATCACGTAAAACTTCGGAGGAATTTTGTATTTGTCGATGTGTTTCAACAAATGGTTGTAGGCAATGGTGGAAAGGTCGTCGAATTTAAAGTCGTAGATGTACATCGAAAAACCTTTCTCAATCTGCTGCTTGATGTAGTTATTGACTACCGCGTAGGATTTCCCCGAGCCGGGTGTTCCGAGAACTATTGAACCTCGAAAAGGATTTACCACGTTTATCCAGCCGCTGTTCCACTTCTTTTTATAGTAAAACCGTGTACGCAGATTCACGGAATATTCGTTTTCCATCAACCGTGTTTCCTGCATAAAACTTTCGTTTTCATAGTTAAAGACGTCTTCCATCAGGTTGTTTTTGAGCAGTCTGCTAATCCACAATCCCGCCATTAACAAACAGACGTATCCGGTTGAAACCGTAAAAATGTACCACAGGGCAACACCTGTTTTGACAACCGGCAACGCCAATATCCAAAAGTTGAGAAAAAACAGTGCCATGCCAAAGCCAAGCATAATTCCGATTTTTACCCACGTGATTCTCTCGCTTTTAACACCCTTTGTCCCCAAGCACGATAGTGCCAGAAATACCACCGAAAACAATTTTGTAATCAAGGGATGCTTGTAAAGCCCTGCCGTCCGGTGTAAGTCCATTAAAATCCTGTCCACTACGCCAATCGTTATTTCCCATTCCCGGAACGCTTCATAACAGTACCAATAGCAATGTATCAGTACAAATACAATGCTTACAGCCCGCATAAAATCGATTGTTTTTGCCAAGCCCCTTAAATCGTCTTCTTGTTGCATATACCCCTCCTAACCTCCCCAAATGGAAGAAATTGATTATAATTCTGGTTTCTTAATTGTTCTTTTCTTTTTTCGCATTCTGCGTTTAAAAAGTTCGTCTTCGTGATCATCGCCGTGCGCTTCGGGTGAAAAAAATCCCAAAACGGTTTCGGACAGGTCGGTAAACAAATTATCGTCCATGCTTTCTGGTTTACTTTCAAAAGGAATATCACTACCCGATTTTGGGGCAATCCGCGATTGCACCTCCGGCTTATTACCGTTCACAAACCATTCGTGAAACATGTTCGCCGAAAACTCTTTGCCCAAACGAGAGCCGTTAAGAACGGTTTTATTTGTGTGATCAATAAACGTTACACCGTAAATCCGTCCCTGCTCGTTTTCTCGAAATACTGCCGAAATACCTTTTTTAAGCAGGTTTCTCTCAAAGTTTTTCCGGTTTTTGGATATGGAAATAACCGCTAAAATATCCGCCCAAAGTCGACTTTTGGTTGTTTTATCGGTTTTCCACGTGCTTTTATCTTTTGCCATTTTTTGTTGCAAAACATCATATCCGACCGATTTGCCGAAAAGCGACGACTTAAAGGGATTACCGACCTTTTCGCCCTTCTTGTTCAATACCGAATAAACCAATCCATTATAAGGTTTTCCTTTGTGTTCGCCTTTCACTTCTTCCGCTGTCAGATTAAATAGCGATAACAGTGCCCGATACTCGCCAAAACTCTGAAAACGGTACGATTTTGCCAACTCACGCACTGCGTTTGAAACCTGCCGTTTCACATTGCCTTTCGAGTAATCCACTTTTTGGAGCGGAAACACGTTTTGCCGTTCCTGCTTGTAGGCAGGAGTTAAGTTAAATTTCTGTTCCAACTTGCGACAGATTTCCATCGACCGCCTTTTCTCGTAGGCATCCGAAATGCAGCTGCCATCCTCCTTTACCCGCACCGAAACGATGTGAATATGGGTCCTGTCAATATCCGTATGTTTGAAAACAATGTACGGCTGTCCGCCAAAACCGAGTTCGTTCATATACTGTTGAGCCATTTCGATAAAATTCTCGTCCGTCACCTTATCCTTCGGATTTGGGTTTAACGAAATGTGGATTACCGGCTTTTCAGTACGTTTGTTGGCAGACAGATAAGGCTCAAACGAGTGCAAAATATCCGGTATTTGATACGTTCCGTCCGCCTGCTCGATGATGTGTCGGGCAAAAAGCACCCTACCGTTTTCGTCGTCCACCTTCAGTTTGTTGTACGAGATCGCTCCGAAAAGCGACGTACCGTGTCCGATTTTCGCCACCACTACACGCCGTATTTCTGCTTAAACTCTTCTGCCAACGCCACGATTTTCCGTGAAAGCTCCACCAACTTGACCGTTTCCTTTTCCAGTTTATAAAGAAAAGCCAGGGCTTTTTTTTCGGTAAAATTGGTTTTCAACGCCTTTACGATCTGGTTGTAATTGACACCGATTGCCCGGAATTGCGAATGAAAAGTGGTCAGTCGCATATAAAAATCCTGTCCGGCCTTGTCGATTTTTACCGTTTTCACAGGCTTATTAAACAGGCTTGCCGTGATAAAATGAGCTTTCACTTTCATCCCCGACTGTTCAAAAAGAGCTAAAAATCGGGCGTGGTCGGCGGCATTAAAACTAATCGAATACCTGAAAACGGCAGGATTATCTTTGGGTTTTCTGCCTATTCTGCGATTTGTTTTTCCATTTTCTTTTTTCATATCAAAATCAAGTTTGTTAATCCCGGCAACCGTCGGGAAAGAGTTTATATTATTTCAAAAAATCGCGACTTCGGAGCGGATTTTAAAGTTTGTTTTGAGCATCGGAATTTATTTCGAGATGTTCAAAACACAACTTGCTCTGTTCCGGTGAACAGAAAATCCCGATACATATCGGGATTAAGTTTAACCGATAATAAAAGCTTTCGGAGCAGCTGTCAAAAATGGGGATGTGTACCATAATAATCAGCATAAAAGAGCTGCTGCTCTTCAATTGTTCTTCAAACGATGCAAAGTAACAGGTTAAATATGACGGATATAAACAAGTTTACAACGCCAACTGGTGCCAAACGACGCCACGTGACGCCAAATATGAAATGGCGTTTGGATTATGTTTTTATTTGTCGAAAGAAAAGTACGTTTTTGGGTAGGTAGAAAATAAAATGTGTATTTCCAGAATTTGAGTATAACCCAAAACAAAAGCATACGTAAAAAAAAAGAAAATTATAAAAATACGTGTATCTGCACTCAAGAAAAAAAGTAAAAATAGAAAGAAGTAACGGAATACATAAATTCTTAAAAATACATTCCTTTTTTCAAACCCATAAATAGGTAAAGTAATAGCAAAAGAAGTATCTATACTTTTTGAAAGGGGACAATATAAATTGTCAATCAAATAAATAACAACATTTTAAGAAAAGTACATATTCTGTAAACAAGAAGACACTTGCTTGAATATGCAGTAAATTAAGTAAATAATTAATTATTAAAACAAAAACAAAATGAAAAAAGAACCCACTTTCATTGCCTTTTCCACACAGAAAGGCGGAGTAGGCAAAAGCGCGATGACCACAGTCGTTGCAAGTATTTTACATTATCGGATGGGTTACAATGTAGCCGTTTTCGATTGCGATTATCCGCAGTGGAGCATCGCCAAAACCCGGGAGCGGGATATGAAACTCATTCTCGAAAAAGAGCGGTTTAAGCGACAAGCCTACATCCAATTTACGGAATTGAACAAAAAAGCATATCCCGTGATTACGTGCCGTGCCGAAGAAGCCGTGGCAAAATCCGAGATGTTTTTAAGCGAAGTTCCCATCGGTTACGATTTTCTGTTTTTCGATATGCCCGGCACGGTAAATTCAGCCGGAATACTCGAAACGCTATCCCAAATGAATTATATTTTTTCGCCTATCATTGCCGACAGGTTGGTATTGGAAAGCACACTGTCGTTTATGAACGTGTTGAACGGTGTTTTGGTAAAAGGCGGAAAAACCAAAATCAAGGATATCCGGCTGTTCTGGAATATGGTAGACGGCAGGGAGAAATCGGAGCTTTACAGCCATTACGAAAATGTAATCAAACAATTGGATTTGTCGTGTATGACAACAAGCATTCCCGACACCAAACGGTTTCGGAAAGAATTATCTGCAGAAGCGGAAAACCGTTTGACTTTCCGTTCCACGCTATTTCCTGTTGACAAACGCCTTGTGAAATCAAGCCGGTTGGAAGAATTTATAATCGAACTTTTACAAATCGTTAAACAATAAAGACCAATGGAAAATAATAAAAGCAAACAAGAAATCTCAGTACCTGCTATCGACCAAGAAAGTATCCTGTCGCTTGTGGCAGATAATGATGGAATTACACGTATTGAAACGCCGGAAAAAACTCAACAAGCAGAGGTAGTTCCACAAACAGCTCAGTCCGGAAAAACAGCTATCAAAGATGCTTTTGAGAACACGGAACCGCCGAAGGAAAACCGGAAAAGGAAAAGCAAAACTTTGGCGGATTACGACACGGCATTTCTAAAATCATCCACCATGCAAGCCAAAGGCGGGAAAACGGTATATATCCGTCCCGAACACCACGCCCGTATGATGCGGATTATTAACACTATCGGGAAGAATAATCTGTCCATTACCGATTATTTGGACAACGTGTTGGATCAGCACTTCAAAGATTACGAGAGCGATATAAACAGTTCATTTAGAGAGAATTTCAAAACAATTATTTAAAAGCGAATAACTATGTCTAAAAACAATGATAATTCAAAAGGGAACGGGAATTGGCCAATTAGAAAAGTACGTTGAATTCTATAACAAAACGTTTATAAAACCAACAGGTGTATCAATAAACAATGGTATAGATGTTCGTATTTGTCCTGAAATGTATAAACGTATAATGCGTGTTGTTCAAACCATCTGAAACAATCAAACTTCATCGACGAACTATTTAAATAGCCTGTTACTGCATCATTTTACTTTTTTTGAACATGTAATGACAGAGTGTCACGAAAAAAAACAGAAAACCCTTATTTTAAAACAAACCATTATGTACCTGTTATCCATCCACCCAATTTGGCTTACCTTGCTCGCTATTGCCGGGATAGCCTGTTTTTCCATCATCATGCTCTCCATAGGACTATTTATCGGAGAGAATCGGGAAAAACCTGTAAAAAAACGTTTTCCGAGAGAGAAAGCACCTCAATCCAAACCGTCAAAAACGCCGGACATTATGGGCGCATCGCGACCGGTAAAACGCCAATCACCGCCAATTGAAGCCACCGAACGCCAAATTGAAAACCGGGAAGAAAAACCGCCTACATTTGCCCGTGAAATTCCGAGCAAGGAACTCGACCGGGTATTCAGTGAAGAAGATGACAAGTGGGAAGACCCCGATCCGGACCCCGAGGACGAAGAAGTAGATTTGCAGGACGAGGAAACTGAACTGCAGGTACATCGCACGACTATCGATGAAACTGATTTTGCCACGGGCGTTTCTTTCGACGAGTTGCAACAGGTAACCCGCTTGATACAGAAAGAAGAGTTGCCACCCGACGAGCAAATATCCGTAACAGCTACCGCCGTCAAACTTACTCACACCGACTTATGGAAAAAAGTAATGAACGCGCTGCCGGATGCTAACAAGAGAATAGCCAAGATGCTTGATGCTCCATCCCGAAAAGTCAAAACAGCCGAAGATTGGCAAAGTTTCGATATTCGGAATTTTATTTGATTATAAAGACGCATTGGCGAAGTAGGAGTAAATTGGATGGAGAAAATTTAGACCTTTCACTTAACCTGTCATTTTGCCAATGCGAAACTTCGGCTTCGCTTATTGTTTCATAAGCCTTTTAATTGATTAAAATAGGGTTGATTAAACCAGATGTTTTTATCTCCGACTGCTATAAATCTGTATTTCGCTCTCGTTATTGCTACATTTAACAGATTAGGTTTTTGAGATGCCCAACCGGCAGCGCCTTTTGTTTTTTCGTCCAAACCGAGACATAGTATAACCCCTTCAGCTTGTTTGCCTTGAAAGGTGTGTACTGTTCCGATATGACTTTTTAGCCATGCCCCCATTTCTTCACTTTTAATTTCCCTAAATTTTTTCATTTCGTTGATTAAGTTTTTAAAAAGAAATGAATTTAGTTTATAGCTGACTTCACTAAAAGGAGAAATGACAAAAACATCAGGCAGATCTTTAATATGATTTATCTCAGCGATTAATAATTCTTTGATTATTTCAGCTTGCTCTTGTACAAAATGCCTTCCATCCACATTGCCTTTAGAATCAATAAATGCAGTTTGAAACCTTACTGAAACTTTTTTTGGACTTGATGTGGAATTGTACATCGTATTATCATAGGCAATGGAATTTGCTATTTCAAACATTGGGCTGATGCATCTTCTATGAACTCGTAACGGTATTCCAATCCATTCTTTTTTACTGTTTATCGTAAGGTAGGTGCCTAACGGATTTATTCTGTCCGCCATCGTTTGCACAGATAATTCGGCATTTATATGCTTATTTGTTAAATCGAAATAATTACTGATGTTGTCTGTAATTGAATTTGGAATTGTAACCACCGGTTCAATTTGAAATGGGTCACCCACAATTCCAACTCTTTTTGAACGCCATATTGCTCCCGCCGCTGCTTGAGGTACAGCTTGTCCGGCTTCATCAATAAATAGCCAAGGTAAATCTTCTTGCCCCAAATCCTTAAACATAGTTTGGATAGAAGCAAAAGTTGAAGAAATAACAGGGATAACTAAAAAGAAAGTATCCCACATTGCTTTTGCTTCAGTTCTCGAAATATTTTTATTCCCTTTTAAATATTCAAAAAATCCGGCAATTGTTGTGGAAATTCTACTTGAAGTGGCATTAGCCGTTAAAATAAAAACTTCGTGCAGTTTTAACGAAATGATGAATAATTCTGAATTTAATCTCTTTAATTTTGAAGAATACCAAGGGTTAGACGCTTGGGATTGTTGAGATTCTATGCTGTTCCAAAACTCATTATCCGCGTAATTATCTTTTAATTCATTTTTGGCGTCGGTTACTTTTGTCGTTAAGGTTTTAAGATTGCTGGCAAGAGTTGTCTTTTGTTCTTGATGATTTAAAAATGGGAGTTCTAATTCAGAATATTGTTTTTCAATTTGAGATAAGTTTGAGTTTTCCACATCCAATTCGCTTACAATTTGATTGTAAGTGACAAAAGCATTGTTGATGGCTTTTTTGTAGGTATTTCGTTTTGAAGAACTGAATAAATAGGTAAAGAAATCGGGCTTACTGCTTTTGATGATGGTCAATTCATTGAGGGTTTCAGATTTCTTTTTGACAAGAAATTCAACTTTATTTTTCTGGTTTTTAAAATCATTTTTAGTGGCATTGCATTTATTTTCGATGAACTTTGTATTAGAAATCAATTCGTTTAAAGCTTCTTCGGTTGAGAGGTAATCGCTGTATTCTTTTCTAAATTGTTCAAGACGCAGTTTCTCGTTGGCAATTTCTGCTAATTTACTTTTGAAAGTTTTTTTGATTTTATCCCATTCTAAATTATCCGGTAATATATTCTCTTTTAATGTTTTCTGTAAATCTTTGAAATCCGGATTAAACCATAATGAACTGACTAAGCTGTTTCTGTTTTCCTTGTTTCCTAAAACGGCAGAAATAATTCCCCAATTTTCTTTGTCAATACAATTCTCAGCGACTTCTTTAAAGTAGGCAATATCGTTGGAATATGTTTTAGAAACTTCTTTTTTTAATGGTAGTTCTTTCGATATGTTTTCCACTGCTCCGTTATTGGACGACGCAATCACGATTCCGCCATTTGTAATGGATTTGATTGGCTTATAGATCCAAGGCGAAAAACTTTCATTTATCTCAATTTGCCCAACTTTCTCAAAAGCTTCGGATGGGTTTGCTATTTTAGACAATTCTTTTGCCCGGTTTACCAATATCGGAGCAATTATATCTCTTAACAAGGTGGTTTTGCCCGTTCCGGGAGGTCCGTTAACGGAATATAATCCCGATTGATTTTCGCTTTTTAATTCATTAAAAATAGTGTTTACCGCAAATTGTTGCATCAAACTCAACGTATATTCCGAAGGCCAGCAACCATCGGGAATATTGGTCGGGACTAAATTATTTTTTAAAGTTTCTATGTTTTTCGAAACATCAATTCTTTCGGCATACTTGTTTAAACTTCCGTCCAAATATTGTTTGAATGTTTTCGGAACTGATTTTGGATTATAATTTGCAATAATTTTTTCTAAATCCTTGATATAAAAACTATTGAGAATATCACTTGTTGGCTTGCCGTCTTTGTTGTTTGTAGGTTTGAATTTTTCTATCCGTTTTACATAGATTTCTTTTTTAGGTTTTGTACTCCAATTGCATTTTCTTTCAATCTCGTCTTGAAATTGAAAGAGTTGATTGTGGTTTAACACTCTCGATACTTCTTCAATATCTCCGGTTGAACTGGTAATTGTTTCTTTGAAAGTCAATTCGATATATTCCAATAACTCGTTCTTAATTTCGCTGAATTCTTTTTCCCAATTATTACTCTGTATTTTATTGTTTTCAAGTTGACTTAAAGCCCAAGGCAAAGTAGAAATACCGAATGAATCATTTATGTATTTTCCTTCTTCATTTAACTTCAATGATGCAAAACTGATTTTTGAACTGCGATAATTTTCATCTTTTTCTCTTACTTTAAAATAATCATCTACAAAGTCATTCACGACTTTAGAATCAAAAACACCTAAAAAAATGGAATATTCAATCGTTTTATTTGGATCTTTAGATTTAAGCGGTATTTTCCAAGGTTCTTGTACAATATCCAATAATTCAACACCCTCTTCGGAAGATTTAGGAGCCGTTGCCGGACTAAAATGTTCCAGTTTGTGCCAGCAGGATAATATTTTCTGATAATCGTTCATATAACTAAGTTGGGTTGTGTATTACACTAATCGGTAAACAAAATGAGTTGTGGCGGGTTATGTGAGATTTTTCTCAAAGAGAGCTATATCATTTGAGATGGCTCTATAAGCCTTGGAACTTACCATTGTCTACCATATATACTTACTTACGCAAAGTGTTAGCTTGCATTATTTAATTCTTTACACTCTAATGTTTTTAATGCAAGTAACCCACAAATATACTCAATCTTTCCCAACCATAATATAATTTACCTTAGCTGATTGTCGTAATATTTAACCAGTTATATGCTGAATAACACTACTTACCCGTCTATTATTATAGTGTTAGGGCTGTTATCAGAAAATGTCTCTTATAGTTTATGAAACACAGAAAGAGTTTCAAATTTACACCTTTCCTGCCAATCACAGCCAAACAGCGCCACGATAAGCCAACCGGAGAAACCGATTGAAAAACCTGCTACATTTGCCCGTGAAATTCCGAGCGAGGAACTCGACCGGGTATTCGGTGAAGAAGATGACAAGCGGGAAGACCCGATCCGGACCCCGAGGACGAAGAAGTAGATTTGCAGGACGAGGAAACCGAATTGCAGGCACACCGCACGGTAGACGAGAACGAATTTGCCACGGGCGTTTCTTTCGGCGAATTGGACCTAGCATCCTTCTTGTTGCAAAAAGAAGAGTTGCAACCCGAAGAGCAAAAAACGGTAACGGCTGCCGTGGCAAAACTTGTCCACACCGATTTGTGGGACAAAGTGATGAAAGCCTTGCCCGGTGCAAACGACAAAATTGCCAGGATACTCGAAGTTCCACGGCATGCACCCCCTTCTACCGGTAATTGGAAAAGTTTCGACATTCGGAATTTCATTTAAACAACCACTAAATCCAATTTATCAACCCGGCTTCCGTTTCGCTCCATCCAGGCGAGGCGGAGGCCATTAAACAACTGTTTTATGACAAGAAAAAGAATCTATCTTGCGGCAATACTCACAGTCGCCGCCGTAATGAACGCCCTCGCCCAAGGCGACGGCTCCGCCGGAATCACCAAAGCTACCGATATGGTAACCGGTTATTTCGATCCGGCCACCAAACTCATTTATGCCATCGGTGCCGTTGTCGGCTTAATCGGTGGCGTGAAAGTTTATGGCAAATTCTCGTCCGGCGACCCCGATACGAGTAAAACCGCCGCTTCGTGGTTCGGCGCGTGCGTGTTCCTGATTGTGGCAGCCACCATTTTACGCTCTTTCTTCCTTTAAACGTATGGCTGCATTTGAAATCAACAAAGGCGTGGGGCGCAGCGTGGAGTTCAAAGGCTTGAAAGCACAGTACCTGTTTATATTTGCCGGCGGACTGCTGACAACCTTTATATGGGTTGTGATCCTGTACATGACGGGGGTGAGTCAAATTCTTTGTCTGTTGCTCGGTATCGCAGGCGGAACGTTAATTGTGTGGCAAACCTTTTCCCTGAACAAGAAGTACGGCGAGCACGGACTGATGAAAATCGGGGCACGCAAAAACCATCCCCGTTACCTGATTAACCGAAAACAAGTCCGTTCACTTTTAAGGATGAAAGGGGGTTAGTTATGAGAAACATCAGCAAAATGACCACACTGGAAAACAAGTTTCCGTTGCTGGCTATTGAAGGAGACTGTATCGTTTCGAAAGATGCCGATATCACGATGGCTTTTCGGGTGGAGTTGCCGGAACTGTTTACCGTAACCTCCGGCGAGTATGAAGCTATTCACTCTACTTGGAATAAAGCCATCCGCGTGCTGCCCAATTTTACGGTGGCACACAAACAGGATTGGTTTTTGAAAGAAAAATATAGCCCCAATATCGAACAGGATGAGTTGAGTTTTCTATCCCGAAGTTTTGAACGGCATTTTAACGAACGACCCTATCTCAACCACGAGTGTTATCTCTACCTGACGAAAACGACCAAACAACGGATTGCCCTGCAAAGCAACTTTTCCACGCTTTGCCGTGGGACCATTCTGCCCAAAGAGATTAAAGACAAGGAAACCGTGATACGGTTTTTGGAAAGTGTAGACCAGTTTGAGCGTATTATCAACGATTCCGGATTTATAACGATGAAACGGCTGACTGCCGATGAAATCTGCGGTAAAGGTGGACTGCTGGAACGCTATTTCTCGTTGCAGGGTAAAAACCACGCGTCGCTCGAAGATATTTCTTTCGGTGCGGACGAAGTAAAAGTGGGCGATAATATCTTGTGTTTGCACACGCTTTCCGACAGTGACGATTTGCCCGCCGCCGTCAGTCCCGACAGCCGATATGAAAAGTTATCCACCGACCGTTCGGACTGCCGTTTATCGTTCGCCGCACCCGTGGGATTGTTGCTTACCTGCAACCACATCTACAATCAGTTGCTTTTTATCGAAGACAGCGACGAGAACCTGCGGAGGTTCGAAAAAAGCGCCCGAAATATGCATTCGCTGGGACGGTACAGCCGGAGCAATCAAATCAACGAACAGTGGATTCAGGAATACTTGAATGCGGCGCACTCACGGGGTTTGACTTCTATCCGTGCACACTTTAACGTGATGGCCTGGAGCGACAACCGCGATGAGCTCAAACTCATCAAAAACGATGTGGGTTCGCAACTTGCCTTAATGGAATGCACGCCAAGGCACAACACCATCGACACGGCAACGCTCTACTGGGCGTGTATGCCGGGCAACGCCGCCGACTTCCCTTCGGAAGAAAGTTTTTATACTTTTATCGAGCCGGCGTTGTGTTTCTTCAATCAGGAAACCAACTACAAGAGTTCTCCCAGTCCGTTCGGCATCAAAATGGTGGACAGGCTTACGGGAAAACCCCTGCATTTGGATATCTCCGATTTACCAATGAAAAAGGGAATCATCACCAACCGGAACAAATTCGTGTTGGGACCCAGTGGAAGCGGTAAGTCCTTCTTTATGAACCACCTTGTCCGACAATATTACGAGCAGGGAACACACGTGCTGCTGGTAGATACGGGAAACAGCTATCAAGGTCTTTGTAATCTCATTCACCAGAAAACAAAAGGGGAAGACGGCATTTATTTCACGTACACCGAAGAAAACCCTATTTCGTTCAATCCGTTTTTCACGGATGATTACGTGTTCGACGTGGAAAAAAAAGACAGCATCAAAACCCTGTTGCTCACGCTGTGGAAAAGCGAGGAAGAAAAAATTTCGAAAACCGAATCGGGAGAACTGGGAAGCGCCGTAACGGCTTATGTCAGGCTGATACAATCGGACAGGAGCATCACGCCCAACTTCAACACGTTTTACGAGTTCATGCGGGATGAATATCGTCGAGAATTGGAAAAGCGCGACATCAAAGTGGAAAAGGAGGATTTCAACATCGATAATTTTCTGACGACACTAAGGCAATATTACAAAGGCGGACGTTTTGATTTTCTGCTCAATTCCGATAAAAACATCGACTTGCTCTCCAAACGCTTTATCGTTTTCGAGATAGATGCCATCAAGGAAAATCGCGAACTTTTTCCCATCGTAACCATCATCATCATGGAGGCGTTCATCAACAAGATGAGAAGGTTAAAAGGGGTTCGCAAACAATTGATCGTGGAAGAAGCCTGGAAAGCCATTGCCTCGGCAAATATGGCAGATTACTTGCGCTACATGTACAAGACGGTGCGCAAATACTTCGGCGAAGCCATCGTGGTCACGCAGGAAGTGGACGACATCATTTCCAGTCCGGTGGTTAAAGAGAGCATAATCAACAACTCGGATTGTAAAATCCTGCTCGACCAGCGCAAGTACATGAACAAATTCGACCAGATACAGGCTTTGCTCGGATTGACCGAAAAGGAAAAATCGCAAATTCTATCCATCAACATGAACAACGCACCCGGCAGACTCTATAAAGAAGTATGGATAGGGCTCGGCGGAACGCAGTCGGCCGTGTATGCCACCGAAGTTTCCCGAGAGGAATATTTGTGTTACACCACGGAAGAAACCGAAAAAATGGAAGTAATGAACCGGTCGGACAAGCTGGGAGGAGATATCAAACTGGCCATCAAGCAACTGTCCGAGTATAAAAGGGAAAACTAAGAATTGACCAACCACTAAAATCCAACAACAATGAAACAGAAAATTTTAATTCTAATCGTGGCGTTAACGGCAATCGGATTGCCGGCAAACGCCCAATTTATCGTAAACGATCCGTTAAATGTTGCCACAAGCATTGCCAACACGGCCAAGGAAATTATCCAGACATCGAAAACGGTAAAAAACACTCTGGATAATTTTCGTGAAGTGGAAAAACTTTACGATCAAGGAAAAGAGTATTATGACGGACTTCGCAAGGTGAATAATCTGGTACGTGACGCCCGTAAGGTACAACAAACCATACTGATGATAGGTGACATCTCTGAAATCTACGTAACCAGTTACAAACGGATGCTGCAGGACAAGAACTTTTCGTTTGAGGAACTTACCGCCATCGCTTTCGGCTACACCCAATTGTTGGAGAAAAGCGCATCCTTGCTCAAAGAGTTGAAACAAGTGGTCAATCCGTCCAGCCTGTCGCTCAACGACAAGGAACGGATGGACCTAATCGATCAAATTTACAAGGAAGTGAGCGAGTACCGTTCGCTGGTCAACTATTATACCAACAAAAATATTTCCGTATCCTACCTGCGTGCCAAAAAGGAGAACGACACCCAACGCGTGCTGGATTTGTACGGAACAAGTGAAAGATATTGGTAGTTATGGATTTTGAAAATTTACACCAGGTACTCCGTACCCTGTACGATGAGATGATTCCCTTGTGCGGCGACATGATTGGCGTAGCAAGAGGCATAGCGGGATTAGGGGCACTGTTTTATGTGGCAAGCCGGGTGTGGCAATCGCTTTCACGTGCCGAAGAGATTGACGTTTACCCATTGTTACGCCCGTTCGCCATCGGGTTCTGTATCCTGTTTTTCTCCACCGCCGTGTTGGGAACGCTCAACGGCGTGCTCTCACCCGTAGTCAAAGGAACAAACCAGATGATGGTTTCACAGACACTGGATATGAAACAACTGCGCGAACAGAGGGACAAACTGGAACGCGAAGCGATGCTGCGCAACCCCGAAACCGCTTTCTTGGTAAGCAACGAGGAGTTCGACAAAAGACTGGACGAGCTTTCGGGATTGAACCTGAAACACATGATGACGATGTCGTCCATGTATATCGAACGGAGTATGTACAACCTGAAAAAATCGATTCAGGACGCATTTAAATCCTTGTTGGAGATTCTGTTTCAGGCGGCGGCACTGATTATCGACACCATCCGCACGTTTTACCTGATTGTCCTGTCCATTCTGGGTCCGATAGCCTTTGCCATCGGCATATACGACGGCTTCCAGTCCACCATCACCGGGTGGCTCAGCCGCTACATCTCGGTTTACCTCTGGCTGCCCGTATCGGATTTGTTCAGCGCCATGTTGGCCAAAATCCAAACGCTGATGATAGGAAAAGAGATTGCCGCACTCGAAAACCCGGCATATGTCCCAGATGGTTCAAGCGTGGTATATATCGTGTTCATGCTCATCGGCATCGTGGGCTATTTCGTGATACCTACCGTTGCCGGATGGATCATTCAGGCGGGCGGAATGGGCAATTACGGGCGAAACCTGAACCGGAGCGCACAAAAAGCAGGGGCATTGACAGGTGCCGGAGCAGGCGCGGCCGCCGGAAACGTGGGTGGGCGCATCAAGGGGTTATTGACAAAAAAGTAAACAAGTGGACGGGTAAAAGCTTTTACGGAGCGTTTACCTGCCCGCTATAAACGAATTAAAAATGGAATTCAAATCATTAAAAAATATCGAAACATCTTTCAAGCAGATACGGTTATATGCCGTCGTTTTTGGTGTTGTGTGCGTATCAGTCGTCGGTTTCGCCCTCTGGAAGTCCTACAGTTTTGCCGAAGCGCAACGAGAAAAAGTATATGTATTGGACAACGGAAAGTCGTTAATCGTAGCATTATCGCAGGATGCGGCGTTGAACCGTCCGGTGGAAGCCCGCGAACACGTGCGTCGTTTCCATGAACTCTTTTTCACGCTTTCTCCCGACAAATCGGCCATTGAAAGCAACATGAAACGCGCCTTTTTCCTAGCGGATCAATCGGCATTCAACTACTACAGGGATCTGGCGGAAAAAGGGTATTACAACCGCATCATCTCGGGCAATATCCAACAGCGCATCGAGATTGACAGCATGGTGTGCGATTTTGACGTGTATCCCTATGCGGTACAGACCTACGGAAAACAGTTTATCATCCGGGCGAGCAACATCACCGAACGCAGTCTGGTAACCGCCTGCCGCTTGGTCAATTCCACCCGTTCGGACAATAACCCGCAGGGATTTATCGTCGAAGATTTTCTGGTTAGGGAAAATAGGGATTTACGCATCCAAAAACGGTAAGATTATGAAAAAACTGATTCGACGTTTGAGTGAAAGACGGGACTATTTCAACCGGAAACTGAAGTTGAAACTAGAGTCGCTTCCTTCCGAAGCCAAGGTGAACATCGTCTTAATGATGATGGCGGTTTACCTGATTGTCACGTTCATTGTGTTCATCGGGATAATCCGGGGAAGAAGCAGCAACGCACTGGACATTCACCACATTGAGTCTGCACCCCTCATTGATGCCCCCGTAAAAATCCCGCAACCCGGCGGAGACGAAACGGCATTTTGTTATCCGCAAAAAATTAACCATTTAGTAAACAGATAAATTTATGGAAACGGAAGATAAAAAAAACAACTATACCGGTAACCAGCCGGAAACACCGGTTATCGAAGAGAGCAAACCGACAAAAAACAAACGTAGACTGCTTTCACCCGAAGAGATTCAAAAACGGAAGAAGTTGCTTGTCTACCCGATGATGGGTTTGGCATTCGTGATTGTGATGTATATCATCCTTGCCCCGCCAAAGGAGGACAAGGAGAGAAAACAGGCTGGACAGGGATTGAACCTGACTATTCCCGAAGTGAGCGGCGGGGAATTGGTTGAAGACAAAGTGGCCGCTTACCAACAGGCAAACAGCGAACAGAACGAGCAGGAACGTCAGTCGGCTATGAGCACTTTATCGGAGTTCTTTCCCGATACGCGGCAACCCGAAAACCGGGACGATTTAATTTCGGAACCGGAGCCGCCCGAAACCGTCGATCAATCAACCCTGGCATACAGGGATATCCGGAACACGCTCGGCAACTTCTACGAAGACCGTTCGGAATACGACGCCCTGCAACAGCAGATAGACGATTTACAGGCGCAATTGGACGAACGCTATTCGGAAAGAGAACAACTCGATGATGTGCAGCAACAATTGGAGTTGATGGAGAAATCTTACGAGATGGCAGCGCGTTATATGCCGCAAACAACCGGAACGAAAGTGAATCCGTTTGAAACCGCCGCTGAACGGGAAATGGACGAACCGGTAAACGCTCACGCCAAAGCGGAAACCAGAGAAGCTGCGTTTACGGTTTATTCCGATGCAGGAACAGTAGTTTCCTCACTCCATCAGGAGGTTTCCGATTCGGTATTTATGGCCGAACAGATGCAGGA
>DCEG01000035.1:0-203 GCA_002316835.1 Bacteroidales bacterium UBA1035
ATCCTGCCTGAACTGAAGGCCGAACGCCTGTTTATATCGGCAAAGAAACAACAGAATACCGACGTTTTGCAGCAGCTGCTGTTAAAGGCGGCGGCTATCCCGCAAATAGGCGAACACGATGTGATTGTGACCAACCTGCGCCACTACGAGGCATTGGTAAAAGCGCTGGAAGCCGTCCGCCGGGTTAAAGAGGGACTGGAGAT
>DCEG01000035.1:449-8670 GCA_002316835.1 Bacteroidales bacterium UBA1035
ATCTTTAGCAAGTTCTGTATCGGGAAGTAACTATTTATATATCATTGGTTTATAAATATAAGAAAATATCATAAACCGCTATTAATTAGCGGTTTTATTTTTCTCTTAAATTATCATTATTATTTGATAATATGATATGTTATGCCTATTTTTGTACCGTATTTGTATCGCGAATACGAAAAAATAGTTTTATCGATATTTCAATTCATAGATAGTATATGATTGGAACATATTGAAACAAGGTGAAACACAATGAAACAAAAATAGGGATAAATTATGAGCTCAAATTTAGAAATTCAGAAAAAATGCGAATGGTGTAACCGGTTGTTTATAGCGAAAACTACGACAACTCGTTATTGTTCCCATAGCTGTAATTCCAAGGCTTATAAACAAACCAAAAAAGAGGACCGTAGGAAAGGATACAACATGGTTGTAATAGGGTATCGAAAGATGCAGCAAATCGAACAAATAAGTGAGAAATATGAAGTAATAAAGAACAAAGAGTTTCTTACCGTTTCCGAAACAGCTTTTCTGTTAAGCGTTGGACGGACGACAATTTATCGTTATTTGCATAGTGGTATATTGTCTGCTTTTCAAACCAATGGGAAAACTTTTATTCGCCGAGAGGATATAGAAGCGTTATTCGATGATCCGGAACCATATAGAGCTCGACCAACAAAAGAACAGAAACCCATGACTGACTTTTATACCATTTCGGAAATAAAGGATAAGTTTAATGTGAAGGAGTCCTGGATTTACAAAGTTGCAAGAGAGAATAATATCCCGAAAACTTTGAGTAGAGGAAAGTCTTATTTTAGTAAAAAGCATATTGACTGTTATTTTGAAAGCAAAAACGGTCATAGTTCACTTGAAATTGAAATTTGGTATAGTGTAGAACAGTTACAGGAAAAATACAAACTAACTAAAGCAGCCATTTATTCTTTTGTTTCCGAAAACAATATCCCGAAGAAAAAGGAAGGGCGTAATGTCTTTTATTCACAAACTCACTTTGATACAGCAAAAGGATATGTAAAGCCGGAATATTACAGCGTTGAAGAGGCTATACAAAAATATGACTTAACTCGTGACGCATTATACCATTACATTAAGTATCATAATATCTCCAAAATAAAAGAGGGAAGATACATCAAAATATCAAAACCGGAATTGGACAAATTATTTGAAATGCAAATCATCGAATAACTATGGCAACTATACCAAAAGTAACATTGAGAAAAAGAGTTGTGTCGGGTGCGAAAGAAAGTTTGTATCTCGACTTCTATCCGCCAATACGTGATCCTTTTACAATGCGTATGACACGTCGGGAATCTTTAGGCATTTATATTTATGCTAAACCGAAAAATGAAATGGAACGGGAGTTCAATCAGGAAATGATAATGAAAGGAGAGGTGATTCGTGGATTGAGAGTACAGTCTTTGATTAATGAAGAGTTTGGTTTTCTTGATGTAAACAAGAAAAAGGCTAATTTTCTTGCCTACTTTAAAACGAAAGCTGAAAAGAAGGATCAAAAATGGATGAAAGTTTATCTTCACTTTTACAAATTTGTGAATGGTAAATGTTCTTTCGGGGATGTCACGGTGGAGCTTTGTAATAAATTCAGAGATTATCTTCTTAATGCTCATCATTTGAAGCGTAAAAACCAAAAGATCTCTCAAAATTCGGCTGCCGGATATTTCTCTACTTTCCGAGCGCTTTTAAAAATAGCGTACAAAGAAAAGTTTTTCAGGGAAAATCTCAATGACTTTCTCGATTCTATCGAAACTACCGATGTGAAAATAGAATATCTCACTTTAGAGGAAGTGAAGAAGTTGGTCGAAACTCCGTGTAAGATTCCTGTTCTAAAGGATGCATCATTATTTTCTTGCCTCACTGGATTGCGTATCAGTGATATTTTAAATCTGGAATGGAAAAATATTGTTCCCGCTTCTGAAGGTGGTTATTGCTTGCGGTTAAGAACAGAGAAAACCGAGACGGAAACCACATTACCCATAAGCGATGAAGCTTTGAAATTATGTGGAGAACGAAGCGAGGGAAAAGTTTTCAAAGGCTTAAAGAGATTTATGGTTTTCCAACCGCTGAAAAATTGGGTAGAAGATGCAGGTATTACAAAGCACATTACCTTTCATTGCTTCCGCCATACGTTTGCCACTTTGCAGATTGCATTGGGAACCGATATTTATACGGTAAGTAAAATGCTTACTCACAAAAACGTTTCAACTACACAGATATATGCCGATTTGGTAAACGCTAAAAAGCGGGAATCGGCGAATAAAATAAGTTTAAGATAATAGTGGTGACAGTGTCGCCACAAAATAATAAGAAATAATGAAAACAGGAGAAATAGTTATTTATCAAACGCCTAATGGTGGGGCAAACCTCGAAGTGCGATTGGAAAACGATACAGTATGGCTTCGTCGCCAACAAATGGCAGAGTTATTTGGTCGGGATATTAAAACAATCGGTAAGCATATTAACAACGCAGCAAGAGAAGAATTGTCCGGAATTTCAACTGTCGCAAATTTTGCGACAGTTCAAAAAGAGGGTAATAGAGACGTGTTGCGCGAATTAGAATATTGTAATTTAGATATGATAATCTCAGTTGGGTATAGAGTTAAATCCAATCGAGGTATACAGTTCCGAATCTGGGCTAACAAGATACTAAAAGAATATCTCGTTAAGGGTTACGTTGTAAATGAAAAGATTAAATTGCAACAATATAGTGACTTAAAGCAGACAGTTAAACTTTTATCAAATGTGCTACAATCAAAAGAGCTATCTGCTGATGAAGCAACCGGATTGTTACAAGTGATCAGTGACTATACGTACGCATTGGATACATTGGACAGGTACGACTATCAGGAATTAGCAGTAGAGCACACTACTTCACATGAATCTTTCCGGGCAACTTACGAAGGAGCAATGGTGGTGGTTGGTTTTCTTAAAAACAAGTTTGGTGGAAGTGATTTGTTTGGAAACGAGAAAGATGAATCATTCAAAAGTTCTATTAGTACAATTTACCAAACATTTGACGGACAAGACCTCTATCCGAGCGTGGAAGAAAAAGCGGCCATGTTACTCTATTTGGTAACGAAAAATCATTCTTTTAGCGATGGAAATAAACGGATTGCCGCATTTCTCTTTCTTTGGTTCCTGGAGAAGAACGGTATTCTTTATAAAGCCGATGGTACAAAACTCATTGAAAACAACACATTAGTAGCTCTTACTCTTATGATTGCAGAGAGCCGAACGGAAGAGAAAGACGTAATGGTGAAAGTGGTTGTTAATCTGATAAATAAAAACAATTAGTAGTGATGTCTGAGCTGTGTCAACATTGTCGACACAAATTAGTGGGTTTTCAAAACCCACATTTAGGCGGAGAGAAATTAATAATAATTTGAGGAGTATATTGGATGAAAAGTAAATACCTTGAATATATTATAATCTACCTGTCAGTAGTTATTGGATGTATCGCTATTGCTGCACTTGTGAGAATTGTCGCAATCGAAATGGGAGCCGATGAATTTACTGCCAATATTGTCTTTTGGATGGTTGTGGGATTGGGAGTAGTTATCTATTGTATTCTTACTCTCGCTATTCAGGGGTTATTAGAAAAAACATCAAAGATTTTTTTCCAAAAATCGAAAAAAACAATAGAACGACTGAACATTAATAAATCGTTTTCTTTAGATGAAATCCGTTCCGAGAAACAAAAACAGATAGATGAGCAAAAAAATCAGAAGTTGAATATTGCAATACTGTACACACGAAAAACATTCGCTCTATATACTTCCGATGCTGATATGAATTTGCTATGCAAGTATATTGGGATGTATTCAGAAGGAACTTCTTTTGAGAAAACAACTACTCAGCCGGTAAAAGTAAAAGAACTTACTACCGTAGATATTTACCATTTCGGCTGGAATATCTGGAATTTTTTTAAGCCAAGAAATCAGATGGAAGTGGCTCAGTTCCTAAAAAGTGTTTTTGCTGATTTACTCAAAGACGTTCAGGTTGAGAGTATCAAAAAACATTTGAAAGATGATGAATTGAAAGGCGTAATCAAAATACAAGAAAGTCTAATACGATAATTGAGCCGTATTGTAATAGTATCAATATGATACGTGTCGAATAAAAGCTATGCAAATGACAAAATAAGAATGATATGAAAAAAATTAACGCTGATAAAATGCTTATAGTAGACTTATATAGTGGAGAGTATGCTAAGAAATATATAGGTCATGAAGATTTAAATTTGGATAAAAATTCTATAGATGGTGATTTTTACGGCTATTGTCCACCATGGGATGGCGTTGTTATATCTAAACTTGGAGCAACGAGGAACATGGAATATATTGATAATATCACTATCGTTTATGTTAGAAAAAAGAAGGGTAGTAATAACAGGGAAATTATAGCTTTTTGCTTGAATGCAAGAGTATTTAAACATCCTCAATCAGGTATTGACTTGAATCGGTTTATTGATAAAGATGGTGATATAAAAGTAGCAACATATTCAATCAAAAGCGATAACATGTATGACTTAAGAAATCGTTTTAATAAGTTTGAGATAAAAATAAAGGACTATAACAATTATATGTTTCGAAGGCAGAGATTTTATGGAGGAAAATATCCGGAATTAGACAAAAAGATTATCTATTATTTAGAGGATATACTTGATAACAAGGATTTACTCGACAATGACGACAGCGAAGAACAAGAAGAAATCCAAATGTCAGAACCTGCAAACGCACAGGAAATACAAGACTCAGCAAAGAAACCATTATGCATTGTAAGAGGGAATCACGGGGAAATTATCGCGAAAAACAGTAAAATTACGAAATCTGCTTTGATTGCATCTAAATATAGTTGTGCGATAAATTTAACTCATAAAACATTTATAACAAAAAATGGAGTCCCATATATGGAGGGACATCATTTGATTCCTTGCACTGTTACAAATAGTCAATACTTCTGGCAAAAATTCAAGAAAAATATTGATTGTTTTGAGAATATTGTTTGTCTTTGCCCAAATTGCCATAGGGAAGTTCATTATGGGAATTGGGACGGTAAATCAGAAAAAATAAAGGTAATGTTAAAAAGACAAGAAGATAAGCTGAAAAGTATAGGAATATCAATAACTGAAAAAGACCTATTAAGTCTATACAAGCAATAGTGGAGTTTATAAAATCACAAGTGATTGGTTAATTAATTACCACTATTAGATGTAGAAATAATCATAATATCCCATTACCCACAGTGTTTTTGAAGTGTTTTCCCTGTGTTTCGTAACACAAGGAAAACACTTTTTTCATTTGCACCGTAACAATTAAAAAAGATAGTTATGAATGTAAATGAAATTTCTTTTGAAAATCTGCCAAAAGCAGTATCTCATTTGATGAGCGAAATCGCTGAAATCAAATCATTGGTTGAAAAAACGAGAACTCCCGTTATTCCATCAAAACGCCTTCCTATTGGAATTGACGATGCATGCAAAATTATCGGTAAGGCCAAACCAACCGTTTATATGCTTGTTCGTAAAAGATTACTCCCTTGTTATAAAAACGGTAAGAAACTCTATTTTTTCGAAGATGAGTTATTAGCATGGATTGAAAAAGGTCGAAAAAAGACCATCCATGAAATTACCGCTGAATTGCAAGCCAGTGTATATGATAGGCGCATGGGAAACACCCGTCGATAACATTCTTTCGTTGCACGATGAATAAGAAGAAAAAGGATACTATCGATGGTAAGCAATCCAAGAATGAACGCATTGAAACTTTTCTTCGGGAACGGTACGACTTCCGGTTCAATACTGTGAAGAGCCGTACCGAGTTCCGGAAACGGGAAACAGACCACCCGTTCTCTTCCCTCACAAAGTTCGATATCAACTCCATGCGGCGGCTGTTGGATGCGGCGCAAGGAATCATTACTTCCGGAGAGAACATCCGGGCGATTTTGGAAAGCGATTTCTGCCCGAAGGTCAATCCCGTTCAGGAATATTTTCATTTCCTGCCGGAGTTTCACGAAGAAGATGGTTCCGAAATAAGCCGGCTTGCCCGATGCGTTACCGTACGGAATCCGGAGAAATGGCAAATGTACCTGTCCAAATGGTTAGTATCGGTCGTCGCAAATGCTATGGATGATTTTTCGTGCCGGAATCATACCTGTTTAGTGTTGACCGGTGAGCAGGGGAAATTCAAAACCACGTTTTTAGATTTGCTTTGTCCCGGAAGCCTGAAAAGTTATCTCTTTACAGGAAAAATCGATCCGCAAAACAAGGATGTACAAACGCTGATTGCCGAGTACCTTTTTATCAACATCGACGACCAGTTGAAAGCGCTCAACAAGCGGGACGAGAATGAACTGAAAAACCTGATTACAGCCCCGCGCGTGAAATACCGCCGTCCCTACGATGTCTATATCGAAGAGTATCCGCACCTGGCAAGTTTTATGGCATCGGTAAACGGGAACGATTTCCTGACTGATCCTACCGGAAGCCGCCGTTTCCTGCCTTTCGAGGTGGAGGATATTGATATTGAAACGGCCAAACGGGTAGATATGGACAGGGTATATTCCGAAGCGGTTTGGTATCGGAAAAACGGGTATCGCTACTGGTTTAATGAAGATGAAATCGTGGAATTGCACCGGGAGAGTGAAGCTTTCCATGTACAGACGGTAGAGTACGAGATGTTGCTGAAGGGATTTGAAAAACCGGAGGAAGAGGTCAATTCATTTATGACTACATCTGAAATTCTCAACTATTTACGGATTTATACGAATTTGAACTTACAGGAAAAACGGATGGGTGAAGCCTTGAAGAAAGCGGGATTTGAACGGAAGTCCAAACGTGTCGGCGGAAGCCCCATGTATGTGTACCATATCCGCAAAATCACACCCAACCCGTTTATATTCCCATTCTACAATGAAATGTAGTTACTACATTACTACAGGAGTATATAATCCAATGAAAGAAAAAGGATTACACGGTAGTAGGACAAAAAAGGTATCGTTACGACATACTTACTACCTCACTACAAACCAAAATAAACGTAGTAGTTACTACAAAAAAAGCCGTTACATCATTTTTCTCTTTCATTGTCAATTGATTGTGGAAAAATAGCCGTGTAGTAAGGTAAAACCCCAAAAGTTAGAAAAAATTTAAAATTATGACAGACGGACAAATAAAAACCATACCTATAAAGGATTACCTGAAAAGCCGGGAAATCCATCCGGCAAAGGAATATTCCGGTTACGGGATGTATAGAAGCCCGTTCAGGGATGAGGACACGCCGAGCCTTAAAGTCGATTACAACCGGAATCTATGGTTTGATTTTGGTAGCAATGAGGGAGGAAGCATCATCGATCTGGTGATGAAACTGGAAAAATGCCCGTTCATTGAAGCAATTGAGCATTTAAAAAAGTTTTCACTCATGCCCGTGAAAGGGGAAGAACATTCTTTTTCCTTTCACCGTGGTCCTGTAGCCGATAAGGAGAAAACAAACGGGATCACCCTGATAGAAGAAAAACCGCTGGAACACCCCAAACTGTTGGAATACCTGCAAAGCCGGAAGATCAGTCTGGATATCGCACGGGAACATTGCAGGGAGATACACTACAAGGCAGGGGAACGCAACTACTTTGCCCTCGGGTTCGGCAACGATGCCGGAGGTTTTGCCCTGCGCAACCCGCAATTCAAAGGCTGCCTATCCCCCAACCATATTACAACTGTTGAACGGAAAACTGGTACGGTTTTACTTTTTGAGGGGTTCATCGACTATTTGAGCCTGATTACTATCCAACCGGAAAAGGCGAACATTTCTGCCGTCGTACTCAATTCAGTGAACAACCTTGAAAAAGCATTGCCGTTCCTCTCGAAACATTCATCGATCAATGTATATCTTGATAACGACGACGGGGGAAAACGCACCCTCGAAAAACTTAAAGGATTGGATTATCCGGTAAAAAACTGTTCCTCTTTTTATGCACAATCCAAGGATTTGAACGACCATATTTGCCGTCATTCAATCCCTAAAAAGCCAATTCAAAAACGAAAAAAAGGATTGGGAATTTAATGCTGCAAAAAATGGGATGCATCATGTTTTTGGGAGTAGCAAGTTTATGTTTTGGTAGTACCAAAACCCACTTGCTCCCCCAAAGAGGGAGGCCATCCCGCTGGTCTAAAATGAAAACTTTGAAATAA
>DCEG01000098.1:0-11275 GCA_002316835.1 Bacteroidales bacterium UBA1035
TCCACTACCAATAATAGCTATGGTTTGTCCCAAACTGATTTCTTTATTTTCTTCGCTTATTACCAATTTCCGCGTCAGGTGTGTTATTGTCCAAAACAAGAAAAGAATGGTAAATGCGCTCAGTAGTGCCGACATACTATTGACCATTTTTGCCACTTGCCCGGGATCATTGGTGAATTGTGTAAACAAGTTGCCGAGAAGCATAAAAATAGGAGCGCCGGGAGGGTGTCCTACTTCTAACTTATAGGCTGAGGAGATGAATTCGCCACAATCCCAGAAACTGGCTGTAGGTTCTATAGTTAACAGATAAACAATTGCGGCAACAACAAAAACAGCCCACCCCGAAATTGAGTTGATAAGATTGTATTTCTTCATTATTGTGTGATAAAAATGATTCTCAACCGAAAATTTGAGCAAAGGTAAGAAAAACAATTAGTTTGTTTTGGCGTTAAGGTCTCATTTTTACTTAGATGTTATTAAAAAAAGTAAAAAGACAATAATACTTCGAAATGACATTTTTGGACTATTACTTCAAGCAACGACTGAAAAAAGTCGGAATAATATGATTAAATATGTCCGAATGAATGTTAACCGATATTTGGAAAGGTTAAAAACAGCATTTTATGTTTTTAAACATGTTTTTCCGTAAGATTTTGTCATACAGTTATATAGATTGATAAATTAACAAAAATTAGTTTTCGTTAGAATTAAGGTGCCAAAATTAGTTGAAAGATAATTTGGTCAAAAAAAAGGAAACAATTTACTTTGGCGAGAATTAAGGAAAAAAATCGTTATTCAAAGGTCATTTTCTTTTATTTTTTATCAGATTAAATGGAGAAAACGTTAGTAATTCTAAAGCCTTCGGCGATACAACGGAGCATAGTTGGTGAAGTTGTTTCAAGATTCGAGAAAAAAGGGCTTCAAATTGTGGGAATGAAAATGATATCTCTGTCTGACTTAATATTGGAAGAACATTATTCTCACTTAAAAGAAAAACCATTCTTCAAGCGTATTAAAGATTCAATGCAGGTTAGTCCGGTAATTGTTATGGCGTTGCAGGGTTTAGAAGCAATTGAAGTGGTGAGGACAATGACAGGGCCTACAAATGGAAGAAAGGCACAGCCGGGAACTATTAGAGGGGATTACAGTCTTAGTGTTCAGGAAAATATAGTACATGCATCAGATTCTCCAGAGACCGCAGAAGTGGAATTAAAACGCTTTTTTACCGAAAACGAAATTTTCAACTATCCGCAACTGACTTTCGTTAATCTTTACGCTAACGATGAAGTTTGATTGCGAAAATTAATTAAATTGAAACTAAAGCTTATTCTCATATATATTTAATTATGGAGAGAAATAAAAACTTATCTAAAGTAAAAGTACTCTTAACCGCTTCATTAGCGCTTCTTACTTTAACCGCGTTTGCTCAGTCAACTGCAAAATCTAGATCAGAAGTTAATTACAAACAACTACACAGCACAAGTCTAGGAGGTCAGCAAGGATTATTTGCTGACGGAATAAAGCTCAAAATGGATTTATCCGTTCTTGATGAGGCCGAAGCAACACGTGAAATACCTTTCGACATAAATGAAATCCCGGCTGATGAACTTTACGGAGGAGTTTGGCGGAACGCTCACGTTGATGTTTACGGAGCTTTGAAAAGTGCTCCCGACTCATTTATTGTGAATCTTGCTAACTTTTCTATTCCCCACGAAGGACGTATGACCTCCAACTTTGGAAGAAGAGGAAGTCGCCGCTATCATTACGGAATAGACTTGAAATTGAATGTAGGTGATACGGTATATGCAGCTTTCGATGGAAAAATAAGAGTGCAGCAGTACGAAAGAAGGGGATATGGGTATTATACAGTTGTTCGTCACGTAAATGGATTAGAAACCGTTTACGGTCACTTGTCGAAATTTTTAGTGAAAGAAAACGATTTTGTAAGGTCCGGACAACCCATCGCGTTGGGTGGAAACACAGGAAGATCAACAGGTCCGCACCTACACTTCGAAACCCGTTTTCTGGGAAAACCCATCAATCCGAATTACATTATTGACTTCGATAACAAAGTTTGTCACCGCGACGAATATTTAGTTACCAAATCTAGCTACAAAAAAACAACTCAAAGCAGTAGTGTTCGCTATACTGCAAGTAACTACAAACAACCAACTTCTACCAGCAACAACAAATATGTTTCGGGAACTGTGAAATATCACAGGATCAAAAGCGGCGATACATTAGGAGCCATTGCCAGAAGAAACGGAATTTCAGTATCCAAGTTGTGCAGTTTAAACAACATTACTCCTAGAACTACCCTGCGGGTTGGAAAATCGTTAAGAGTTTCATAAACAAAATTCATAATTAAGAGGAGAAGGTACAGGTATTTAAGCTTGTACCTTTTTCTTTTTTTGTTTAACTTTGTTGCTCCATAAATAGATTATAAAATTTATCAATCTTATGAGTGAAACAAACCGGCAATTCGATAAGGTGATAGCCATTTGCAGGAATATGTTCGAGAAAAAATCGAGCGATTACGGACCAACATGGCGGATTTTGCGGCCCGAATCGGTGACTGATCAATTATTTATCAAAGCGAACCGGATACGATCGTTGGAAATAAAGAAAGAAAGCAAGGTTGGGGAAGGTATATTTCCTGAATTCATCGGGATTGTCAATTACGGCATTATGGGTTTGATACAACTTGAACTTGGGTATGCCGATAGTGTTGATATCACTAAAGAGACGGCTCTGGAACTCTTCGATAAATATATCACTGCCGCTAAAGAGCTGATGTATGCTAAAAATCATGATTATGATGAAGCCTGGCGAAGTATGCGTGTCAGTTCATACACCGATTTAATCCTGGCGAAGTTATTCCGGATAAAAGAGATGGAAGACAACCAAGGCAAGACTATTGCTTCCGAAGGAATTGATGCAAACTACACAGATATTGTGAACTATGCCTTGTTCGGATTGATTAAGCTCCACTTTGGCGAGGATAAGTAAATGATCTTTTTTGTTCTTTCAGATTGGGAAAGTTTGAACATGAGTAGCTTGTTTTCAATCGAAATCAGTCTGATTTTGTCTCAGTCAATCTAAAATTTATAACAATTGAATCAATAAGTAGGTCGAGCTGCCAAGATTATGGATTCCGGAAATAGATTTATCAAAATTATAACTGAGTTATCCCGAATTATTCTCGGGGCTACTTTCGTTTTTTCGGGTTTCGTAAAAGCAGTAGATCCACTCGGTTTTACTTATAAAATTCAGGACTATCTTATTTCGTTCAACCTTGCTGAGTTTTTTCCTTTGGCTCTGCCGGTTGCGATAGTTTTGGTAGTTTTCGAATTTTTGATCGGCGTTTTTTTACTGTTGGGGATTTATCGAAAACCAACGGTAGTGCTTGCAGGCGTTTTTATGGCTTTTTTCCTTCCGCTTACACTTTGGATTGCGTTGAAAAATCCGGTAAAGGACTGTGGCTGTTTTGGCGATGCGCTGATAATCAGTAATTGGGAAACATTTTATAAAAATATTGTTTTAGGAATTTGCGCTGTTATTCTACTTATTTATTACAAAAAGATCTCTCCCTTATTTTCTGCAAAAACAGCGTGGATGGCTGCTGCATTTTCAATTATCTTCGGATTTGCTTTTGCCGTTTACAATGTTGTTAAGCTTCCGGTTTTCGATTTTCGTCCTTATCATATAGGCGCTAATATCCCCGAAAATATGTATGTCGATCCGGCAAAAGGCGACATAGTAGAAAATGTCTTCATCTATAGTAAAAACGGAATAAATCAAGAGTTTACTGAAGAAAACTATCCGTGGGATGATTCCACATATACATTTGTAGAAATGAATACCAAATTGATAAAAGAGGGGGAGAAGCCAAAAATCGAAGATTTTTATATTTCAACGCTTGCTTTAGATAGCCTGTCTCAAAGTTTTGTTTCCGGAGAAGACATTACGCAGCAAATTTTATCGGATATGAACTATAACTTTTTGATGGTCTCATATTCGTTAGAGCAAATGAACGAAAAACGTCTGGACGATTTTAAAAATGCATCTGATTTTGCACAAAATAACGGTTATAATTTTTATTGTCTTACGTCATCATCTCCCTATTTTATCGGTGAGTGGAGCGCAAGGAATAATACCGACTTTCAATTTGCTCATGCTGATGAAAGAGTGCTGAAAACAATGATACGTTCCAATCCGGGGTTATTGTTACTACAAAACGGCAATGTCATTAACATGTGGGACGATAGTGAAATTCCCGATTTCGAATTAAAGGGTATTGATAACTTAGCAAAAGTTGAAGGACTGAAAACGAACTTTTGGGGTAAATTAATGGTTATACTCCTGATGTTTCTTGTTCCGCTTTTGCTGATTAAAATACAAGATATCCGATTAAACAGATCATTCAATTATAAATAATAAGGAATTAGATTTCTCACTGCGTTCGAAATGACAAAATAATGTGATTTTATTTGACACTTTTGACATCCCGGCAATAGGAATATCTATTTTTAATACATCATTATAAAAACAAGAATTATGAGAAAAAAGATTGTAGCAGGTAACTGGAAAATGAACAAAAATCTGCAAGAAGGATTGGCTTTAGCGAAAGAACTTGATGCCGCATTGGGAGGAAAATCAGTGAATTGCGATGTGGTTCTCGGGACTCCCTTTATCCATTTAGCAGGTGTGGCAAGTGCTGTTGACACAACAAAAGTTGGTGTGGCCGCACAAAATTGTGCCGATAAAGCATCGGGAGCATATACCGGTGAAGTTTCGGCTGAAATGGTAGCTTCCACAGGAGCAAAATACGTGATTTTAGGTCATAGCGAACGTCGTGCTTATTATCACGAAACCCCCGAGATACTAAAAGAAAAAGTATTATTGGCGCTGGCAAATAATCTTACACCGATTTTCTGTATTGGTGAAGTATTGGCTGAACGTGAAGCTGAGAAACATTTTGATGTAGTAAAATCACAAATTGAAGCATCATTATTCGACTTATCGAAAGAAGATTTTTCAAAAATTGTTCTGGCTTATGAGCCGGTTTGGGCAATCGGAACCGGAAAAACTGCAACTTCCGCCCAGGCTCAGGAAATGCATGCGTTTATTCGCAAAACGCTGGTAGAAAAGTACGGAGAAGAAGTGGCAGACAACACATCTATTCTTTACGGAGGAAGTTGTAATGCATCCAATGCGAAAGAACTGTTTTCTAACCCGGATGTTGACGGTGGACTAATCGGTGGAGCATCGTTGGGAGTAGACAAGTTTATGCCCATTATCGAGGCATTTTGATACATTAAATATTTTTACCACAGATTTGAAAGTCAAGTCTGTGGTAATTCTCTATCTTTGCACAAATTTTTTGAATATGAATATTTTATCTAAAATATTGCTTTTATCTGTTTTTTCGGTGTTTTGCTTTACTGCGATCGCGCAAACTCAGAAGCAGCGTAAAGAAATTATAGATGAGTTGAATACTGTAAAACCCGGGCAGGGTAGAGTGATGGTTTTTGAAGATAGAGCCATCGAAGAAGTTATCGGACGAAGTATGGCGCCGGCAAGAACGGTTTATGCTACGGCAGACGGTATGCAATTTGTAAAAATGCGCGGATTTAAAATTCAGGTGTTTTCGGGAAATAATCAACGAACTTCAAAAAATGAGGCATATTATAAGCAAGGACTTGTAAATACTTCATTTCCCGGACAGGAAACAGTGGTAACTTTTGATTCTCCTTTCTGGCGTCTCCGTGCAGGAAATTTTAAAACCCGCGAAGAAGCTACGGCAGTACTGAACGATATGAGAAAAACCTTTCCTGCTTTTGGACGTGAAATGTACATTGTAATAGACGAAGTGAAAATTCCTGTGGATCAACTTCAAGAATAATCCATTCTATGTCATCAGAAGAAATAGAGAACAGAAAATCAGTTATAGCTAATCACATGAAAGATGTGATTACATTGCTGGGAGAAGATGTGACTCGCGAGGGTCTGATTAAGACTCCCGATCGTGTGGCAAAAGCCATACAGTACCTGACAAAAGGTTATTATCAGAATCCCGAAGAGATACTGCGTTCCGCACTTTTCAGAGAAAATTACAGGCAGATGGTTATCGTGAAAGATATCGATCTGTTTTCGTTATGCGAACATCACATGCTTCCGTTTTTTGGGAAAGCACACGTAGCTTATATTCCGGATGGATACATTACCGGATTAAGTAAAATTGCCCGTGTGGTAGATGTTTTTGCACGTCGTTTACAAGTCCAGGAGCGATTAACCACGCAAATAAAAGAATGTATTCAAAAGACGCTTAATCCAATGGGTGTGATGGTAGTAATAGAAGCTCAGCATATGTGTATGCAAATGCGCGGTGTTGAAAAACAAAATTCCATAACTACTACTTCAGATTTCACCGGCGTTTTTAAGGAGCAAAGAACACGGGAAGAGTTTATTTCGTTGATTAAATAATCGCAAAGACTCAAGCATCACTTCTTTACCGCTTCGCCATTCTCTTCCGGTCGTTTTCGTCCAGCAATATTTTTCTTATTCGCATTGCTTTGGGAGTAACCTCCACGTACTCATCTTCTTTAATATATTCCAGTGCTTCTTCAAGACTGAATATAATGGGTGGAGCCAGTTGTGCTTTATCATCGGTTCCGGATGCGCGTACATTTGTTAGTTTTTTCGATTTGGTAACGTTGACTACTAAATCGCCTTCTTTGTTATGTTCGCCAACAACCTGACCCTCATACACATCGGTTTGAGGTTCAATAAAAAAGTGTCCCCTGTCCTGAAGCTTATCCAGTGCATAAGCAAAAGCATTACCCGATTCTCCGGCAATAATGGAGCCGTTCTGGCGCTTTTCAATATTGCCTTTCCACGGCTGAAACTCCAGAAATCGGTGAGCCATGATGGCTTCGCCTGCTGAGAGTGTCAGCACAATGTTGTTCAATCCGATAATCCCGCGAGATGGAATGGTGAACTCAATATGCATGCGGTCGTTTTTACTTTCCATGCTTTTCATTTCGCCTTTTCGTCGTGAGATAATATCGATGATTTTACTAGCCGATTCTTCTGGGAGATTTACGGTTAACTGTTCAACCGGTTCGTTTTTTTCTCCCGCTATATCCTTGATAATCACCTGCGGTTGACCCACTTGTAGTTCATAACCCTCGCGTCGCATCGTTTCAATTAATATCGATAAATGTAAAACACCACGGCCAAAAACTATCCATGAATCAGAGCTATCGGTTTCTTCCACCCGTAACGCTAAATTTTTGTCCAGTTCACGCATCAGTCTTTCGTATATATGGCGTGATGTTACGAACTTTCCGTCCTGACCAAAAAATGGAGAGTTGTTAATTGTGAATAGCATCGACATTGTAGGTTCATCAATAGCAATGGGATCAAGTGGTTCCGGTTTTTCCAAATCAGTGATTGTATCGCCGATTTCAAAGCCATCAATTCCAACAAGCGCGCAGATATCGCCGGAGGCTACAGCATTGGTTTTTACTCTTCCAAGTCCTTCGAAAATATCTACTTCCTTAATGCGGATTTTATTGATACTGCCGTCACGTTTACAAAGAGCATAATCTTTGTTGGGTTCAATTGTCCCCCTGTGAACCCGGCCTACGGCTATTCTACCCACGTAATTGGAATAATCAAGCGAGGTGATGAGCATCTGTGGAGTTCCCTGTCTCGATTTAGGTGCAGGAATGTATGTCACGATCGCATCAAGTAGCGGAACGATGTTTGTTGAGGGTTTCTTCCAGTCGTCGGACATCCAACCTTGTTTGGCTGAGCCATAAATGGTAGGAAAATCCAGCTGCTCTTCGGTAGCATCCAGGCTGAACATCAGGTCGAAAACGTTTTCCTGAACTTCTTCCGGTCGACAGTTAGGTTTATCAACTTTGTTAATAACCAAAATGGGTTTCAATCCAATTTCTAATGCTTTCTGTAACACGAACCTGGTTTGAGGCATTGGCCCTTCAAAAGCATCTACTACAAGCAAGCAGCCATCTGCCATATTGAGTACACGTTCTACTTCACCGCCGAAGTCGGCGTGGCCTGGCGTATCAATAATGTTTATTTTTACATCCTTATATTGTATGGAAACATTTTTTGATAAAATGGTAATGCCGCGTTCGCGCTCCAAATCATTGTTGTCGAGAATTAAGTCATCTGTATGTTGGTTTTCCCTAAATAGGTTTCCGGCAAGAAGCATCTTGTCCACCAACGTAGTTTTGCCATGATCGACGTGGGCGATAATGGCTATATTGCGGATTTTTTGCATAAACAATCTTTTCTGGGGTGCAAAGGTACGTTTTTTCGATGAAAATTAAGTGATTTACAGCGTATTTCTTTAATAGCATCATATAATCATAAATAACTATTAAATAAGCATATAAAACTGTTATATATGGTTATATTCTCATTTTATATAGTTGGATTTTCGAAAGTTTATTTACATTTGCAACAGAATCTTATAAAACACAAACAATATGAAGAGATTAACCGACAAAGAAGAAGACGTAATGCAGTTTTTATGGGATAACGGCCCACTGTTCGTTCGTGAAATACTTGAATTTTATCCTGATCCAAAACCGCATTATAACACAGTTTCCACAGTTATCCGGGTGCTTGGAGAGAAGAAGTTTGTAGATCATAAAGCGTACGGAAACACTTACCAATATTTTGCCATAGTCTCGCAAGAAGAGTATAAAGGAAAGGCCCTTAAAAAAGTAGTTTCCCAGTATTTTGACAACTCTTATACAAATGTAGTTTCTACATTGATCGAAGAGGAACGGTTATCAATTAATGAACTGAAAAAGTTGATAAAGAAGATTGAAAAAGGTAAAAAATAATCTCTTCTAGTATGGAAAGCTTTGTTGTTTACTTGCTTAAGGTAACAATTTGTTTGGTCGTATTCTCGGTATTCTTTCGGCTATTATTAATGCGGGAAACCTTTTTTCGACTCACCAGACTCACGTTGATTTCAGGATTAATTATATGCAGCGTTCTACCGTTTGTGAAACTGAAGCTCGATAAATCTTATGCATTACAGCAAACCATTTATCAATGGGAGGAAACTTTATTGCCTGAAAAAGCAGTTGAAAACGAATCTAGACCCGACTTGCAGAGTAGTGAGTTAATTACGAATGCCAATCCAGAATCAAATATCGTGCAAACCCAGACTGTAAGTCTCAACAGAAAAGAAAAAACGATCTCGTGGTTTTCTCTTCTCATTGCGGCTTACCAGGTAGGTGTTTTGATGATGCTTTTGCGTTTGGGTTTTTCCTTTACCAGCCTTTATCGATTGTTCAGGAAAAGTAGAAGGGTTGAGTCTGGGGATTGTCAACTAATTGTTAGTCCGGAAAATATAGTGCCGTTCAGTTTTTTCAGATACATTGTTTTATCTGAAAAAGATTATCGTGAGAATCCAAATGAAGTTATCCTGCACGAGAAAGTTCATATTCAGAAAAAGCATAACATCGATGTCTTTTTTTCGGAACTTTTCCTAGCCATACACTGGTTCAACCCGATGGTTTGGCTGTTATGCCGTGATTTGCGTGAAATCCATGAATACGAAGCAGATAATGCCGTTATCAACTCCGGCATTGAAGCTCAACAATATCAGTTGTTATTAGTAAAAAAAGCTGTTGGTGAAAGGCGCTTCACTTCCGTAGTCAACAGTTTTAATCAATCAAAAATTAAAAACAGAATTACTATGATGTTAAAAAAGGAATCACCGAAATGGGCACGGCTTAAAGTGCTTTTCGCTTTGCCGTTAGCTGCTGTTGCCTTATTGGCATTCGCACAGCCAGAAAATGTTGAAGATAGGCTTAACGACTACGTTAATCGAAAAAATGCAATGGATTATTTTCTCTCCGTAAGGAAAGAACAAAAAGATGATTATGTTGCTTATCTCTATATGAGTGCAAACGAGCAACTTTTCATTATGACTGAAGCGATTAAGGATGCTGTTTCGATAAGAGTTATAGACTTGAAAGACAAATCTGATTTGCCTCAAATCTTTAGTGATTTAATTGCCAAAAAAGTTAACCAAATTACATCTACACCTGTTGATTTTGTTTTGGGTGCTGAAAATGACACCAAAATGAAAGACGTTTCAACCGTTAAAGATGCTATAAGGCAAGCGCACAACAAGTGGTGTGGAAGTGTTTTGAATAAGAGGAATATTCCACTCAAAGTGATAATAAAAGATTTTCCTTTGTCAATAACTTATACATCTGTTCAATCAAATGATCCCGGTGACATTGTAAAACAAGTGCAGGAAAACCCTCTTTTTTATTGGGAGCAGGTGCAGAAGTTTTGTAATGAGAACGGAATCGAACCGAAGGATATTGATTTAAAAAAGTACGATTATCGGAATTTTGTTTTTATTTTAATTAATTCAGTTAATGCTATAATGTATACAAATAAAGATGGCACAAAATGGTTCAAAACAAAAGAAGAAGCTTTAAGCAGTGAGTCTGTTCAAGAGCTAAAGAAGATGATCGTAGAAACGATTGAAAAGAATACCGATAAACCTTTTTATATTTCCTTACAGAATGATATGGTTTCTTCAACCGGTTTTATCATTAAATTTGTCAATCAAGTTCTTCCCATGGCTTATGAAGAGGCTCTGAAAGATATTTCTAATCGAAGAGGTGTTTCTTTTAATGAAATTAATGAAAGCAAACCTTTGCTGCTTCTTTATGCAGTACCGAAAAACTTTAGCGGAAAAAACGATTATGCATCTAATAGTGCAAATCAGAATCGTGGCGAGTTTCAGATACGCACTTCAACAAAAAAAGATGATATGGAAGAAATGGCATTTCTCTCAGGAGTACGTACCAGAGAAGGTGAAGACAGAGAATCGGTATCTTTGAAATGGATTGCTATAAACGGATATAATGATGATAATGTAAAGAATCAAAAAATTACTTTTACGGATTCAGTACCCATAGGATCTGTGGATAAGGCATTAATTATAATGGATGAAAAAATGGGTCAGTCTGATGTAGAAGGTATCAAAAAAATGTTGAGTAAAGAAGATAAACTTGCAGTTAAAGAAACCTACTTTGTTTTTGGTATAAAAAATTGATGATTTGAGATGTATTAAATAAAAAACTGATTAACAGATCTGTTAATCAGTTTTTTTATTTCTGAGTACCCAGAGCCGGGATCGAACCGGCATGGAAGTGAATCCACTGGTGTTTGAGACCAGCGCGTCTACCAATTCCGCCATCTGGGC
>DCEG01000098.1:11320-16683 GCA_002316835.1 Bacteroidales bacterium UBA1035
CCAGAGCCGGGATCGAACCGGCATGGAAGTGAATCCACTGGTGTTTGAGACCAGCGCGTCTACCAATTCCGCCATCTGGGCATTTCGTAGAAAAGTGAGTGCAAAAGTACATAAAAATTTCATAAATAAAAAAGGTTGTGCTTTTTTATTTCAAATAATTTAAAAGAAGACGTGGCTGGAAATTAAATGGACAACTGTTAAAACAAACACCCGATCGAAAGTGTTATACAGAAAAGAAAACTATAAAAATAGAATTCAAAATTTATATATATTACACGTCTTAAGATAACGTTATGAAGAACAACAATTTTTGTGTTATTATGGGAGGTGGGATCGGTAGTCGATTCTGGCCCTTTAGTAAAGAAGATAAACCCAAGCAATTCCTCGACTTTTTCGGTACCGGACGTTCGCTTCTGCAAAGTACTTTCGACCGATTCAAAAAAATAATTCCCGTTGAAAATATTTTCGTTGTAACCAACGATGCATATGCAGAGCTAACACTAACACAATTGCCGGAATTGTCGAAAAGTCAGGTGCTTCTTGAACCATTGCGTAGAAATACGGCGCCGGCTATTGCTTATGCTGTATTTCATATTCAGGCCATAGATCCGGATGCTAATATTGTAGTAGCTCCTTCTGATCACCTCATCTTGAAAGAAGATGTTTTCCTGTCGGAAATTATGCGCGGTTTGCAGTTTGTGGAAAAAAATCCGTTCTTGCTTACGCTTGGCATCAAACCCAGCCGTCCTGAGACCGGTTACGGTTATATTCAGGAAAGTCATGATGAGGTAGATGGAATTCGGAAAGTGAAAACCTTCACCGAAAAACCTAGTCTGGAATTAGCAAAGGTCTTTTATGAGAGTGGCGAGTTTGTCTGGAATTCGGGAATTTTTCTTTGGAATGTGAAATCGGTTATAGATTCTTTCAAAATGTATTTACCGGATATTGTTAACAAATTCAACGAAGGCAAAGAGTTTTTTAACACTCCTCGTGAGAAGGAGTTTATCGATCAGGCATTCCCGTTCTGTCCCAATATTTCCATCGATTATGGAATTATGGAGAAGGCTGACAACGTATATGTTATCGGATCGGATTTCGGTTGGTCGGATCTGGGAACCTGGGGTTCTTTGCACGAAATAAGCACAAAAGATGAAAACAATAACGCCAGCTTACATTGTAAAACGTTGTACATTGAGAGTAATGATAACGTAGTGACTATGAGTGACGATAAACTGGTGGTAATACAAGGGCTCGACGGATATATCGTTGCAGAATCGGAGAATGCATTGTTGATATGCAAGAAAGAAGAAGAGCAGCGAATCAAACACTTTGTAACCGATGTGAAATTCCGTTACGGTGATACGTATATTTGATAGTTTTCCGATTGCGTAACTCGGGTCTTAAACCTAAATTTTAGGTTATTATATAGTGTCATTTCGGACGTGGTGATAAATTCTTTTATTCAGAGATTTTTCACTTCGTTCAAAATGACACTTTTTTTGTTATGCTCTTCTTATACGAACAATGCGGTTTAAAACCAAATTGGGCATTTCTGCGCCATGGTACCGTTCAATGAAAAGAGAAATCCAATACTCTTTGCTCTTTATCCTCAGCTAATGAATAATAATTCTCTGTATTTGGGAAGAGGCCACATCTGGTTGTCCACGATCAATTCCAGTTTGTCAATATGATAGCGGATCACTGAAAGAAAAGGCTCCACTTTATCGTGGTAAGCAATTGCTTTCTCACGTGCGTCTTCCAGTTTATTGGCCGATTTTCGTGCATCAACCATATTGTCAACGTTGGTTTTAATGGCTGAAATATGAGTGGCAATTTCTTCAATCAGGGCTGCGTCTTCTACTGAGAGTTTTTCAGCTTTTTCAGCATCGAATACTACACGCATTTTATACAGGTTATCTAGCAGCATCGATTGATACTGAGTTGCAACAGGAATAATGTGATTCATACTTAAATCACCCAATACACGAGCTTCTATCTGGATTTTTTTTGTGTAGGTTTCCCATTTTACCTCGTTTCGGGCGTGAAGTTCGCGTTCGTTGAGTACTCCGGTACTTTCATACATTTTTACGGTCTTTTCTGAGAGATATGCATCGTAAATTACCGGTACACTTGTCTCGCAATCAAGCCCACGTTTTTCTGCCTCTTCTTTCCATTCGTCGCTGTATCCGTTCCCATCGAATCGTATGGATTTACATTCTTTGATGTAAAGACGAAGTGTGTCGAAGATAGCTTGCTCCTTTTTCATGCCATCCGACATTTTCTTGTCGATCTCTCTTTTGAATTCGATCAACTGACTTGCCACAACAGCATTTAACGTGCTCATTGCTGATGAACAGTTTGCCGAAGCACCAACTGCACGAAACTCAAAACGGTTTCCGGTAAAAGCAAAAGGTGAAGTGCGGTTTCTGTCGGTTGTATCTTTCGTGAAAGATGGAAGAACGTCTAAACCTATCTTCATAACAGATTTATCTTTCTTTTGATAATCGCTGTTATCTTCAATAGATTTAAGAACGCTTGCAAGATCCTCACCGATAAACATAGATACAATTGCCGGAGGTGCCTCGTCTGCGCCCAGGCGGTGATCGTTTCCTGCACTTGCAACAGAGATACGAAGCAAATCCTGATGTTCATCTACAGCTTTAATAATGGCGGTGAGGAAAAGCAGGAACTGTGCGTTTTCACGAGGAGAATCGCCCGGTTCTAAAAGGTTTACTCCGGTATCGGTTGTAATACTCCAGTTATTGTGCTTGCCGCTTCCGTTAACGCCTTTAAACGGCTTTTCGTGTAAAAGGCAATATAGGTTGTGCTTTGTAGCAACCTTTTTCATAATTTCCATTGTAAGCTGGTTTTGGTCTGTAGCTACGTTCGCAGTTGTAAAAATAGGAGCAAGCTCATGCTGTGCAGGAGCAACTTCGTTGTGTTTTGTCTTAGCTAAAATACCAAGTTTCCACAGTTCTTCATCGAGGTCTTTCATATAAGAAGATACTCTGGGTTTGATTACACCGAAGTAGTGATCTTCGAGTTCCTGACCCTTTGGAGGTTTTGCTCCAAAAAGTGTTCTGCCTGTATAAATAAGGTCTTTTCTTTTAGCATACATATCTTTATCGATAAGGAAGTATTCCTGCTCTGCACCAACAGTAGTAATAACTCTGTGTGCAGTTGTTCCAAAAAGTTTCAAAATTCGCATCGCCTGTTTGTTTATTGCATTCATGGAACGGAGAAGAGGGGTCTTTTTGTCCAAAGCTTCTCCGCCATAGGAACAGAAAGCTGTAGGAATGCAAAGTGAGCCGTCTTTAATAAAAGCGTCGCTTGTTGGGTCCCAAGCTGTATATCCCCTTGCTTCAAAAGTTGCTCTCAGTCCGCCTGACGGAAAACTTGAAGCATCGGGTTCACCTTTAATAAGCTCTTTTCCTGAAAACTCCATAATAACTTTGCCATTACCAACCGGATAAATAAAGCTGTCATGCTTTTCGGCAGTAATTCCTGTCATCGGCTGAAACCAGTGAGTGAAGTGAGTAGCACCTTTTTCTACCGCCCAGTTTTTCATTGCGTTTGCAACAATATTTGCAACATGAAGGTCAAGAGGCTTACTCTGCTCTCTGGTTTTCTTCAAAGCTTTATAAGTATCCTTTGGCAATTTTTCTTGCATGACGGAATCATTAAACACCAAACTGCCGAACATTTCAGGAACTTTGCTCATTTATAACCACTCCATTCAAATTTTAAAAACACAAAGTTTAGGTTCTATATTAAATGCTGGGATTCTCACTTCCTACCATCTCCCGCATAATAAATTTAACAAAAAAACAAGCTGTTGTTTTATGCAAAAGGGAAAAGCGGATTATTTAAATAAGCCAACTAAATGGGAGGTAGAGGTAGGTATTAAATATTAATTTACCCCAACAATTGTTAAAGAACCAAAGTTTATTATATGATATAAATAAAAAAGACGCTATAGGGGCATCCCCTACAGCGCCTTTGCTGTTATTTGTTTATTATATTCCACTTGAAGCGTATTGTCAATAAAAAATTTAAAAAATGCAGGATTAGATAATACTACATGCAGAGCTATCTGATTTTAACTTGTCTATATAGCGGACTGCAAAGAAAGTACAATAACACTTATTAATTATGCAAAAAAGTATTGGCACAGTGCTCTTAAAGACGTCTAAAAATCAGCAAAGTTTAGCGGTAATATTATCTACCAACAGTTTTACTTATCATGTAAAGCATTTGAGGAGATAAAAAGAACTTCATGAGAAATACAAACTCAAGAAGTCCTTTATTGTTTCTTTATTTTTAAGTAAAAGCATAAAATAATTCCGACCAATATACATAAAACAGCCGTTAACATTCCAATGATATAAACAGGTGTTTGATTACCGATAACATATATATTCCTTGACCCTGCTTGTACATCACCAGGCGGTTGTGTGGATTGACCGTTTTTACTTAACGAATCTGATGCGGGTATATAGCTGTCATCTTTTGTATTAGTCTTATTATTAGAAACTTTATCGCTTTTGTTATTCCCGTTTACCTTTTTAGTACCGGTTGGTGATTTACTGCTTTTTTTCTTTGAAATATTACTGCCTTTATTTGTTTCCGAGCTGCCTTTTTCAGAAGCAGACAGGCGCTTTACGTTTACTGCATAATAGGCTTTTCCTTTTTTATCCTCAGAAGTTACAGTAACAAGTATTGGTGTAACCGTTCCCGGTTTTTGAAGGGATTTTCTGTTAATTTTAACAGCGCCGCCGTCATATGCAGATGCCGCAAATTCAACCGAGGTTACATCAGAATCCACTTCCATGGAGTACTTATATACATTCGGAGAAAAACTCGGAACCAAAACCCCCTGTAACGGGTGTAATGCGGAAAGCAGAGCTTTACTTTCTGCGGAGGTATTTTTATCTGAATTTATAACATTCAAAGAAAGCTCTTCTGCAATGTTCAAATTTAAGTCTTTTGCTTGATAGTTACAAACATCATTTAAATGCGCATTAATATATGTTTTGCCGAGTGAAGCATCGTCATTTACCTTAAACACAAAAGATATAATGTTGCCTGAAAGTTCAGGCGCCTCGTTTTTATCGGTATTACAGACATATACGCTGTAAATGGGATTATTGTCGCAGTTAGTTACCAGAGTGCCGCTTTTTATTTTTGAAGATGTTTCGGTGCATATAAAACTGAGGACTGAAGAATCATAGCCGACTGTAATTTTAAAACCCGCCGCAGGGTCGGAAACTCTGTTTGCATTAATTTGCAATTTTACAAAATCACCGCAATCGGCTTCTGCTTTATCAAGACTGTATGTAAAATACGGCATTGTTTTTGCAGAT
>DCEG01000044.1:0-582 GCA_002316835.1 Bacteroidales bacterium UBA1035
GTCCCCTTGCCCGATGCACGCTTTCACCACTACGGCACAAGCCGTGAGCTGATCTCATCTACCCTGGCTTTACAGGAAAAGGTAACTGACCAACGGCTGGTAATGCACAAGAAAATCAAGCCCAACCCTGCCATTTTTACCCAAAACTCACGGATAGACATCTCTTTCAACGAAAGCAACCGGAACGTGTGGATTGAAAACTCGGTCATACCTGAAAAGTGGGCAATTGCTTCGGATCATGTGATCACGGGAGTGCCCGAAAATGACTGGGATATCCACATCCCATCGGGAATTTGCATCGATATTGTTCCTGTTGGAGAAAAAGGATACGCTGTGCGCCCTTACGGGATAGACGATGCATTTAAGGGCGATATCAGGCATGCTTCTACCCTGTGGATGGGAAAACCCGTTAGCGAATGGCTACAGCAGCGAAACCTGGAAATAACCGACTTGGGTGGGCAGGCATCCGACCTGCAGAAGTGTAAGTTATTTCCTTACGTCAGTTCCGAAGAAGAGATAGAACCTGTGCTTAAATGGATGATAAACGAGCCGTGGAATGACCGGGGAGAAACCATCTGGAGA
>DCEG01000044.1:899-4235 GCA_002316835.1 Bacteroidales bacterium UBA1035
GACTTATCGGATGTGGCTGCAGAATACGCACGGATGGGCTTAACCGTCCCGGATACCGTGAAAGACTCTTCCGACAGGATGACCCGAATCCACAACAACATGCTGCGTTCAAGGATTTTTTCACTGACTGAAGATAAAGATAATGCGAAGAAAGAGGAAGAGGCGGCATTCTCTCTTTTGAGGGATGGATTGGTAAACGCACTCAGGCACTCCAAAAGAACTCCTTCACTGAATGTTCATCCCGATCAGATTGTCTGGGGACGAAGCCCGGCGCGGATAGATATCGCCGGGGGATGGACAGACACACCGCCATTCTCTCTTTTTACCGGGGGAAACGTCGTAAACCTTGCTGTTGAACTTAACGGACAGCCTCCCTTGCAAGTGTACGTAAAACCCTGCCAGGAGCATCACATACTGCTCCGCTCCATCGACCTGGGCGCTGCAGAAACCGTAACAACGTTCGAGGAGCTAAGGGATTACAAAAAAATAGGCTCACCTTTTTCTATTCCAAAAGCGGCTCTGGCTCTTTGTGGGTTTATACCGGAATTTTCGGAAAACAATTTTCGGACATTAAAAGAACAACTGCAACACATCGGATCGGGGATTGAGTTGACATTGCTCGTCGCTATTCCTGCCGGATCGGGAATGGGGACCAGCTCCCTTCTCGCTTCCACGGTATTGGGAGCACTCAATGACTTTTGCGGGCTGCAATGGGATAAAGCCGATATCTGTTCCTATACACTTGTCCTGGAGCAATTGCTGACCACCGGCGGGGGATGGCAGGACCAGTACGGCGGTGTTTTTCACGGGATTAAACTGCTGCAAAGTGAAGCGGGATTTGAACAAAAGCCCCGCGTGAACTGGTTGCCCGACTATTTGCTTACCCATCCGGAGTACAAACCGTGCCACCTGCTGTATTATACGGGTGTTACCCGTGTAGCCAAAAGCATACTCGCCGAGATAGTTCGGGGAATGTTCCTGAATTCAGCGGGCCACCTGCAGCTGCTGGACGAAATGAAAACACATGCGTTAGATATGGCGGAATGCATCCAGCGGGGCGATTTCACACAGTATGGACAGATGATATCTAAAACTTGGGAACAGAAGAAAGCGATTGATCCGGGGACAAACCCTCCCGCAGTGGAACAAATAATAAGCCTGGTGAAACCTTACTGTAACGGATACAAACTCCCGGGGGCCGGAGGAGGGGGATACCTGTACATGGTTGCCAAAGATCCGATGGCAGCGGCTACGATCAGAAAAATTCTAACCGAAAATCCACCGAATAATAAGGCAAGATTTGTGGAGATGGAATTATCGAATAAGGGGTTTCAAGTGTCGAGATCGTGAAGGATTGAGAATAATTACTAATTGGCAATTACAAATTACAAATGAATATTGATGCGATTGGGAGGTAGTATCACCCGATAGCCGCCCGGCACAATCCGCCAAAGGCGAACAAACCCGTAACTCGAAATTCACTTCACCTTCTCCTTATACCCTTGCCAGCGGCTCATCACATCGCGAACATAATTCACCGTTTCATCGCCACGAAAATATCCAGCACGGCAAACCGGGTCTTTATAGTATTGTTCCAGTCGTTTCAGCTCAATATATTTCTCCACGTTACCCTCCCACACGTTTTTGTTTGCCTGGTATTTTTCGGCAAGTGCACGTGCATCGGAAACATGACCAATTCCTCCGTTGTAGGAAGCAAGCGCCATTTTTATTCGTTCCGTTTCATCTTCAACGGAGGAAAACATATCGATCAGCTTTTTCAGATATTCAGTTCCTATCCTGATATTGGTTTCCGGTACAAAAATATCGTTCCCGGTTACACCCATAGTAGCGGCTGTGGCAGGCATCAATCCCATCAACCCACCAGCTCCCGCCCACGATTGTGCATCCGGGTCGAAAGTAGATTCGTTATACGATACGGAAGCTAATAACCGCCAATCGACACCGAATTGTTTGCCGTATTGCTTAAAATAATTGTCCCACGGAGAAATCTGTCCCGGAGCAAGCATAGTTACAAAGGTGGATTGATTATCGGTATGAAAACCCTTGGCTTCTTCAAAATATCGCTTTGTCAAACGAAGATAGTGTGGTGCCCTGTTGGTTCTGCTGAACCATGCATTGAGCGAATCGGCAAGGATGGGCGTATCTTTTCGCACGGCCCACGACGTCCGCTGATCGAAACTGACCTGCAAATCGATGTTGATATTGCGAAAATAAGTATGGTTCAACCGGGCAATATGCTCATCAGCAACCGTGTACTTGATTTCTCCTCCCGATACCATCCGAATCAGGTCTTCCACAACAACCGTGTCTTTATCTGCATATTCGAGCTCTAATCCACCACCCAGTTCCTGATTGAGATTACTCATCCGTTGCTCAAATTTTGAATCGCGCAGTACATGAATGTCTTTACCGATCAGCTCTGTTACATCTTTTAAAATTGTATCGCTTCGTTCGGAGCGCTGCACCAATACCTGATGAGAAATCTCCGATAAACCGCAATACAGAACAGAATCCTTCAGTACGTTTTCTATGGGAACACTATAGGCAATAACATCGCCCATATTGTCTTGCAGCATCGATATCAGCATTGAAGGATTTTGTGCCACCATAATTTTCGTTTCCAGACCGTGTTCATCGGCAAAGCTTTTTATCATTTCGTAATGATATCCCATCTCCTGATCTCGATAAATAAAATAAGACGTGGATGTATTGAGCGTGATAACCCGAAGGGTATCGTTCTCCACAATCTGTGAAAAATCATAGATGACTTCCTGCGTCTTTTTACAGGAAGACAAAGTTACGATGACGATAAAAAGAATTTTTACGAATTTAGACATACGAATAATACGTTAAATCGGGTGCAAAGATAGGAAAAAGAAAGACACAAAAGGGTATGTGTTTTATAATCATTTATTTGCATAAGCAGAGAAAATGGCTATATTTGTAAAAATCTTAGAAACGAGAACATATGAAACACACTATCATTCATATTTCCCTAATCTTCGCTTTTTGTGTTAATTTTTCTCTCGCAAAGGCACAATCCAACGATTGGCGTACTCACCTGGAACAACTGGCCGAAGAAGAGTTAGATGAAGCAACGGTTGAGAATATGTTTCAGGAATTGACGATGCTTGAGAATAATCCGATGAATCTGAACACCGTTTCACGAGAGCAATTGGAACGATTTCCCCTACTCTCTTTTGAACAAGCTACAAATCTTGCGGATTTCCTGGAAAAGAACCGACCGGTTTATACGGTATTTGAACTTCGGAATGTTTCGTATCTCGATTTCAATACCATCGAACTGATATTACC
>DCEG01000044.1:4442-4802 GCA_002316835.1 Bacteroidales bacterium UBA1035
AAATGAAGTGCAATTCCAGCTCGACAAAACGCTCAATAAACGAGCCGGTTATGGCGAGTTTTCAGACAGTATTTTAGAACGGTATCCCAATCGAAAGTATCGCGGTGAGGATTTCTATACTTCGCTGAAATATTCTTTCGCTTACCGCGATAAAATTCAATTCGGTCTGTTAGGTGAAAAAGACGCCGGTGAACCGTTCTTTAAAAAAGATTATCCCAAAGGATACGACCATTATGGGTTTCACCTGATCGTGCGCGACATCGGAAAGCTGAAAACACTTGCTGTTGGCGATTACCGGCTTTCTTTCGGGCAGGGACTGATCCTGAATAACGATTTTATGCTTTCCAAATCGTGGGCAAC
>DCEG01000044.1:5084-9234 GCA_002316835.1 Bacteroidales bacterium UBA1035
AACGATGGTGAAATGACATCCTTTAAAATTGACGGTTATCACCGTACTCCTTCGGAGATGGAGAAGAAAAACAATTCGCGGGAACAGGCTACGGGAATAAACATAAACTACCGGAAAGAACAATTTCAAATTGGAGTAAGCGGGATTTATCACGCTTACAACCGGATGTACTACCCTACCGTTCAGGAATACAACTATTATTATTTGCGCGATTCGTCCAACTTCAATGCAAGCATCGATTATTCGTATCGTTTTAACCGGCTGACGTTTGCCGGAGAAACGGCTATAGCAAAAAATAAAGCCGTGGCCTCCACCAATATGATCCAATACTCACCGTCAAATCTGCTATCTTTATCTGCTCTTTACCGCTATTTCCCGGTTTCATATAATGCCATGCACGCACAATCATTTTCCGAAGGAAGCCGGACACAGAACGAGAATGGGTTATACGTTGGTGCAACATTTAGCCCTTTAAGAAAATTATCGGTAACCACATATGTTGATATTTTTCGGTTTCCGTGGGTGAAAAGTCAGGTAGATCAACCATCGAAAGGTGTGGATATTTACTTTTTGGGGACCTATGCAGTGAACCGGAACTCCAACTTCGAGATACGCTACAAGTTCAAACAGAAAGAGCAAAATGCCCGTTATCCCGATGAAAATTCACGAACAGTTCTTCCTTACAACACACAGAAAATCAGACTTCGCTATAACAACACGCTCAACAGCGGATGGAATTTCAGAACCACAGTTGACGCAGCACTATATCGACAAAAGCACTTTCCGCAGGAGAAAGGATTTATGATTTCGCAGAATATCGGTTATCGCGGAAGTGAGAAAATCAGCGGCGATCTTTTTGCAGGATATTTTAAATCGGATACTTTTGCCGCAAGGCTTTATTCTTACGAGCGAAATATTCTGACCACGTTTTATATGCCGTCGTTTTACGGTGAAGGAATGCGTTTGGCATTATCGGGACGGTACAATATAACCTCACGGCTTTCTTTTTCTGCAAAAATCGGACATACCCGGTATTTTGACCGCGAAACTATCGGCTCCGGTACGGAGTTAATTGAGGGCAATAGCCGAACAGACGTGTTTACATACTTACGATGGCGGTTTTAACGGGCTGTTTCAAATACCATCTACCGCTTTCCTTTTGTCATATTGAACGCAGTGAAATATCTATATTTCCAAAACCTGAATAGAGCCTTCACTTCGGTAAATCTCCGTTCATGATGACAAAGTAATATTAAAATTACGTATTTGTGATAGCGATATTAATTGCACATAAAATCGGAATTCGTAATTCGTAAATCCTAATTGGTTTTGTATCTTTGTATCCAAATTCCACTCCACTCAATGGCAAATCCACTCTTACAAATTGATACACTTACCAAAAGTTTTGGTGATCTGGTGCTCTTCCGCGATATCTCTTTTGGTATTGCTGAAGGCGATAAAATTGGGTTGATCGCCAAAAACGGTGCCGGAAAAACGACCTTACTGAACATCCTTGCAGGAAAAGAGCCCTACGATAGTGGACGTGTTGTCTTTCGCAACGATATACGGTTTGCTTATCTGGAACAATCACCTCAGTTTGATCCTGAACTGACGGTGTTGGAGGCCTGCTTCCGGACCGGAAACGAAGCTGTAAAAGTAATTGCCCGATATGAAGAAATTATGGCATCGAACAACCACAAGGAGTTGGATGAAATTATGGCGAAAATGGATTTGCTGAATGCGTGGGATTACGAACAACGTATAAAACAAATTCTCAGTCAGCTTAAAATTTTACAGTTCGATCAAAAAATCGGTGAACTGTCGGGTGGACAAATAAAACGGGTGGCATTGGCAAACGCGCTTATCTCGGAACCTGAACTGATTATTCTGGACGAACCAACAAACCACCTTGATCTGGATATGGTGGAATGGCTGGAAGGTCATCTTTCGCGTTCGAACATTAGTTTGCTGATGGTTACACACGACCGGTATTTCCTCGACAGGGTGTGTACACAAATCATTGAGATTGAAGAACGACAGATTTATTCATACAAAGGTAATTATGCCTATTATCTGGAAAAGCGGGACGAACGCTTAGCCACGCAGAGCGCTGAGCTTGATAGCGCGCAAAACATCTACCGGAAAGAACTCGATTGGATGCGCCGACAGCCTCAGGCACGTGCCACAAAGGCAAAATCGCGTATTGATGCGTTCTACGAACTGGAAGAGAAAGTGAAACAACGACGTGCACAAAACGACATTAAGCTATCGGCGAAAGGCACGTATATCGGTAAAAAAATATTTGAAGCCAAAAACATTACCAAAAGTTTCGGTGATATTAAAATTACCGATGATTTCAACTACATCTTCACCCGATACGAGAAAATGGGAATTATCGGCAACAACGGCACGGGAAAGTCCACGTTCATAAAGATGCTTCTCGGACTGGAGCAGCCCAATTCGGGCAGTTTCGATATCGGAGAAACCGTAAACTTTGGCTACTACAGTCAGGAAGGCTTGCAATTCGACGAACAGACAAAAGTGATTGAAGTTGTTCAGGCAATTGCCGAAGTGATCGATTTGGGAAATGGCAGCAAACTCACGGCATCGCAGTTTCTGCAACATTTTCTGTTTGCGCCTTCCAGGCAGCACGATTTCGTGTATAAATTAAGTGGAGGTGAGAAGCGCCGACTATATCTTTGCACCGTTCTTATTAAAAATCCCAACTTTCTGATTCTCGACGAACCTACCAACGACCTCGATATCGTTACACTCAATATTCTGGAAGAATATCTTATCGGCTTCAAAGGTTGCCTTATCGTTATTTCGCACGATCGTTATTTTATGGACAAAGTGGTGGATCACTTGCTTGTCTTTCACGGAAACGCTGAAGTTCAGGACTTCCCGGGAACCTACACACAATATCGTGATTGGAAATCCATAGAAGACAAGCGTGTTGCGGAGGACTCTAAACCTGAGAAAACTGATAGAATTACTGAAAAACCTAAATCGACAGAAAAGACCAAACTTACATTCAAAGAAAAACAGGAGTTTGAAAATCTGGAGGGCGAAATTCAACATCTTGAATCAGAAAAAGAGCAATTAACAGAACAGCTTTCATCGGGAAATCTTTCGTCGGAAGAATTAATCTCTAAATCCAACCGCATATCAGAAGTTATCGAACTGATTGACAAAAAAACCTTTCGTTGGCTTGAATTGAGCGAATTTGCCTGATTTACAATTAACAAACACCCCTATCCGCAGATTGCTATTTAGAAATAGTTTAAATTTCTATCCACAGGTATATTAGAACCCTGAGTCACCCTTTAATTTCGTACCTTTGTGAGAGTTAATTAAAATTTAACATTTTATAAAACAACCCATTATGAAACGAGCATTAATATCAGTTACTTCATCGGTAAATGATTTTCGCGAGTTCCATACGTCTTTAATAAAAAAATAAAAACTAATCGTATGAAAAGTGTAAAAGGAACCCGAACAGAACAAAACCTGCTGAAATCTTTTGCAGGTGAATCTCAGGCAAGAATGCGTTATACATTTTTTGCAAAACAAGCCAAGGAAGAAGGATACGAACAAATTGCAGCCATTTTTCTTGAAACAGCCGATCAGGAAATGGTGCATGCAAAACGTATGTTTAAATATTTAGAAGGTGGAATGCTGGAAATTACCGCTGCCTATCCTGCCGGTAAAATAGGCACTACTGCCGAGAATCTCGAGGCAGCTGCAGCAGGCGAAAATGAAGAGTGGACAGATTTATATCCCCATTTTGCTGATGTGGCCGATGAAGAAGGATTCAAGGAAATTGCCACCATGTATAGAATGATCGCTAAAGCGGAAGCCATTCACGAAGAACAATATCGCAAGTTGCTTCAGCGCGTGAAAGATGGAACTGTGTTTGCCCGTGAAGAAGATATCGAATGGTATTGCCGCCACTGCGGATATGTTTATACAGGTAAAAAACCGCCTAAAAACTGTCCTACCTGCTTACATCCGCAAGCTTACTTCGAGCCGAAGAATAGTGCATATTATTAATAATTTACATGCAAAGAAAAAACGGTTAGATATTCTCTAGCCGTTTTTTTTGATTCCGACAGCCTGTCAGCCGGTTTACTTCACTTTGAATTACATA
>DCEG01000044.1:9415-9822 GCA_002316835.1 Bacteroidales bacterium UBA1035
GCGCTTCTTTGTGACTCCGACAGCCTGCCAGACGGCTTATTAGCCAAGGTGGGCAGGCAGGGATTCAAACCTGTAACTATTATTTTTCTATTTTTCCAAGATATTTTTAAGATACTCTCTTCCGACTCCTGTCTTCAAGAATTTTTCATATTCACGAGCTGAAATTCTATTGTCAAACTCTTTTACATAAACTAATCGCCACGGACGATAAGGTTTCGTCGAAAATGATCTTCCGGCATTATGTTCTTTCAGTCTTTTTTCAACACTGCTTGTGAGGCCTTTGTAGAGTTGACCATTTACTTCACTTTGAATTACATAAACAAAGAAAGGCATATCAATTGTAGTTAAACAAAAAAGCGCCGATATCAGCGCTTCTTTGTGACTCCGACAGGATTCAAACCTGTAAC
>DCEG01000088.1:0-1277 GCA_002316835.1 Bacteroidales bacterium UBA1035
CCGCATGTTAACATCGGTACAATCGGTCACGTTGACCACGGTAAAACTACCTTAACAGCAGCCATTACTACTGTTTTGGCGAAAAAAGGTCTTTCCGAAATGAAGTCATTCGATTCTATTGACAACGCTCCGGAAGAAAAAGAAAGAGGTATCACTATCAACACATCACACGTTGAATACCAAACAGAAAATCGTCACTACGCACACGTTGACTGTCCCGGTCACGCTGACTATGTGAAAAACATGGTTACCGGTGCCGCTCAGATGGACGGAGCAATCATCGTTGTTGCTGCAACTGACGGTCCTATGCCACAAACACGTGAACACATCCTTTTGGCACGTCAGGTAAACGTACCGAAACTGGTTGTTTTCATGAACAAAGTTGACTTAGTTGACGACGAAGAAATGTTGGAACTGGTAGAAATGGAAATGAGAGAATTACTTGATTTCTACAATTTCGACGGCGACAATACTCCCGTTATTCGTGGATCAGCCCTTGGTGGTTTGAACGGCGAACCCAAATGGGAAGAAAAAATTATGGAACTGATGGATGCAGTTGACACATGGATTCCGCTGCCTCCGCGCGATATCGACAAACCGTTCCTAATGCCGGTTGAAGACGTATTCTCAATCACAGGTCGTGGAACAGTTGCTACTGGCCGTATCGAAACAGGTGTTATCAAAACCGGTGAAGAAATTCAAATTATCGGTCTTGGTGCAGAAGGCAAAAAATCAGTTGTTACCGGAGTTGAAATGTTCCGCAAAATTCTGGATAGAGGTGAAGCCGGTGACAATGTAGGTTTGTTACTCCGTGGTATCGATAAAGACGAAATCAAACGCGGTATGGTTATCTCTCACCCGGGAAAAGTTAAACCTCACTCTAAATTTAAAGCAGAGGTTTATATCCTGAAGAAAGAAGAAGGTGGCCGTCATACTCCGTTCCACAACAAATATCGTCCACAATTCTATATCCGCACTTTGGACGTAACTGGTGAAATCCAATTACCCGAAGGTGTAGAAATGGTTATGCCTGGCGATAACGTAACAATCGAAGTTGATCTTATCTACCCTGTAGCATGTAACGTAGGTCTTCGTTTCGCTATCCGCGAAGGTGGACGTACCGTTGGTGCAGGTCAGATCACTGAATTGATTGACTAATAACCCCTAAATCCCTCAAAAAGGGAACTTGGGTTACCAATAAACCATTGCAGCTCCAAAAAAGCCTCCCTTCAGGGAGGTTTGGAGGAGTTGTATTTTACGGGCTTAGCTCAGTTGGT
>DCEG01000088.1:1568-10459 GCA_002316835.1 Bacteroidales bacterium UBA1035
GGGAGTACAATAATTGTGATGATCGCTTCCATAATTATCGCGTTAATTGTATTTGGCATGGATTCCGCGTTTGAGTGGATAGTAAAGTTCCTTTACGGTGTTTTATAAAATTCTGAATTAAGAACAAAATGACTGAAACCAATAAAAAATGGTACGTGTTACGTTCCGTTAGTGGAAAAGAGAATAAAGTCAAAGAACTTCTTGAGTCAGAAATGAAAAAAACCGATTTAGGTAAATACGTTTCTCAGGTTCTCATCCCAACAGAAAAGACTTATACAATACGGGCCGGAAAGAAAGTGATGAAAGAACGCGCTTATCTTCCCGGATACGTACTTATTGAGGCTGAACTGGTGGGCGAGGTCATTCATCAGCTTAAAACTATCAACTATGTCGCGGGATTTCTTCCCAACACCACTAACCCACAACCGTTGAGCGAAATTGAAGTAAAACGCATTCTGGGAACAATGGATGAATTGGAAGAAGCAAGCGATGAGTTAGATGTTAAATACTACGTGGGTGAAAACGTGAAGGTGATCAGTGGTCCTTTCAGCAGCTTCTCAGGCGTGGTGGAAGAAGTTAACGATGAAAGAAAGAAACTCAAAGTGATGGTTAAAATCTTCGGACGTGCTCAACTTCTCGAGTTGGGCTATATGCAAGTAGAGAAAGAATAATCAGAAATTTGGTTACGCAGATTCTGTAAATTCTTCAAGTGTTTCGAAAACAGTAATTATTAAAATCAAAAAAATGGCTAAAGAAGTTGCTGGACAACTAAAATTACAAATCAAAGGAGGAGCTGCAAACCCATCTCCCCCGGTAGGCCCTGCATTGGGTTCTAAAGGGATCAACATTATGGAGTTTTGCAAGCAATTCAATGCCAGAACTCAAGACAAAGCCGGTAAAGTATTGCCTGTGGTAATCACTTACTACACCGACAAGTCTTTTGATTTTATTGTTAAAACACCACCCGTTGCAATTCAGTTATTAGAAGCCAGTAAACAAAAAGGCGGTTCGGCAGAACCCAACCGTAAAAAAGTTGCGGAAATTACCTGGGATCAGGTAAAAACCATTGCCGAAGAAAAAATGACCGACTTAAACTGCTTCACAATCGAATCTGCAATGAAAATGGTTGCCGGAACGGCTCGGAGCATGGGTATCTCAGTTAAGGGGGAATTTCCCGCAAATAATTAATAAAAACTTCAATTAAGACATGGGTAAACTTACAAAAAATCAAAAGTTGGCTTTGAGCAAGATTGAAGCGGGGAAAACCTATACGCTGAAAGAAGCATCGAAACTGGTGAAAGAAATTACTACCACAAAATTCGATGCATCAGTAGATATCGATGTACGCCTTGGCGTAGATCCGCGAAAAGCTAACCAGATGGTAAGAGGCGTTGTGTCTCTGCCACACGGAACCGGTAAACAAGTAAGAGTTCTTGTATTGTGTTCTCCCGAAGTCGAAGCCGCTGCTAAAGAAGCCGGCGCCGACCATGTGGGACTTGATGAATATATCGAGAAAATTAAAGGAGGTTGGACCGACATTGACGTGATCATCACTCAGCCGCAAATTATGGGAAAAATTGGTGCACTCGGCCGTATTTTAGGGCCACGTGGTTTAATGCCAAACCCAAAAAGCGGAACCGTTACTCCCGACGTAGCTAAAGCCGTTCAGGAAGTAAAGCAGGGAAAAATCGACTTTAAAGTTGACAAAGCAGGTATTATTCACACCTCTATTGGAAAAGTATCTTTCGAGCCCGAGAAAATTGTTGAAAACGCAAGAGAATTTATTCAAACGTTGATCAAATTGAAACCGACGGCAGCAAAAGGTACCTATATTAAAAGTATTTATCTTTCTAGTACGATGAGTCCGGGACTTAAAGTGGACAGTAAATCGATAGAAGAAATCTAATTGTAAAAGGAGAAGAATCTATGAAAAAGGAAGATAAAAGCATTATTATAGACAAAATAGCAGCTAATCTGAAGGAATACGAGCACTTCTATTTAACAGATATTGCAACGCTCAACGCAGCAAAAACCAGTATTTTAAGAAGAGAGTGCTCTAAACAAGATATCAAGCTATTGGTGGTAAAAAATACCTTGTTGCAAAAGGCATTAGAAAAATTAGACGGAAACTATGAAGAACTGTATCCGATTTTAAAAGGTAATACAGCTATCATGTTCTCAAACGACGCTAATGCTCCTGCTAAGCTCATTGATAAATACAAAAAAAGTAAAGAAAAAGTACCTGCACTCAAAGGTGCTTATGTTCAGGAAAGCTTCTTTATCGGAGCTGAAACCCTGCAGTCGCTTGTAAGTATCAAGAGCAAGACAGAACTTATCGGAGAAGTTATCACACTGTTGCAGTCACCTGCAAAGAATGTTATTTCGGCTCTCCAGTCCGGCGGTACAATTCTCCATGGAGTTTTGAAAACGTTATCGGAAAAAGAACTATCTCATTAAGCAAGAGCAGGACAAATTTATTTGTTTTGTCGTGCGTAGAGATAGTCGAAGCTTAAAATTAATTTTCACACAAACAAACAGAATTAGTAATCAATTTAATAAATACAAAAATGGCAGACTTAAAAGCATTTGCTGAACAATTAGTTAACTTAACAGTAAAAGAAGTTAACGAACTTGCTGAAATATTAAAAACAGAGTACGGAATTGAACCCGCTGCTGCAGCTGTTGCTGTTGCTGCTGGACCTGCTGCTGGCGAAGCTGCTGCTGCAGTTGAAGAAAAAACATCTTTCGATGTTGTTCTTAAAAGCGCAGGACAAGCTAAACTAGCTGTTGTTAAAGCAGTTAAAGAACTTACCGGACTTGGACTTAAAGAATCTAAAGATTTAGTTGACGGCGCTCCAAGCGAAATCAAAAAAGGTGTAACAAAAGACGAAGCTGACGCTTTGAAAAAACAACTTGAAGAGGCAGGAGCAGAAGTTGAACTTAAATAAGATTTGCCTTTAACCAGGTTAATTTGGTTAGGAATCTTCAACCGGAAGATTCTTAACCTTTTGTGTCAATACATATTAGGTTCAAAAACTCAAAACTCATGTCTTCAAATAACACCAACCAAAGAATAAATTTTGCGTCAATAAAAAATCCGATGGACTTCCCGGATTTTTTGGAAGTACAATTGAAATCTTTCCAGGATTTTTTACAACTTGACGCTCCCCCCGAAAGCAGAAAAAATGAAGGATTGTATAAGGTTTTCACGGAAAACTTCCCCATTGCGGATACCCGTAACAACTTCGTCCTTGAGTTTTTAGATTATTTTGTTGATCCACCCCGATATTCCATCGATGAGTGTGTCGACAGAGGACTTACCTATAGTGTTCCACTAAAGGCTAAGCTTTATTTATACTGTACCGATCCCGACCACGAAGATTTTGCTCCTGTAATTCAGGACGTTTACCTGGGAACAATTCCCTACATGACTGAGCAGGGCACATTTGTCATCAACGGAGCTGAACGTGTTATTGTATCACAATTGCACCGTTCTCCGGGCGTTTTCTTCGGACAAAGTTTGCACGCAAACGGAACGTTGCTATACTCGGCAAGAATTATTCCGTTTAAGGGATCGTGGATCGAATTTGCGACAGACATCAACAATGTGATGTACGCTTACATCGATCGTAAAAAGAAATTACCTGTAACCACTTTACTTCGCTCTATTGGCTTCGAAAGCGACAAAGATATCCTTGAAATTTTTGATCTTGCCGAAGAAGTAAAAGTGAGCAAAACAAATCTCAAAAAGGTTATAGGCAGGAAATTGGCAGCCCGCGTTCTAAAATCGTGGATGGAAGACTTCGTGGATGAAGACACCGGGGAAGTAACTTCTATTGAAAGAAACGAAGTAATCATTGAACGCGAAACCATTTTGGAGCAAGAGCATCTCGATGATATCCTGGAATCTGAAGTTCCTTCAATCCTTATTCATAAGGAAACACCCAATTCTTCAGATTACTCCATTATATATAATACATTGCAGAAGGACCCGAGTAATACGGAAATTGATGCAATCCGGCACATATATCGCCAGCTCCGTAGTGCTGAGCCCGCAGATGATGCAAGTGCACGCGAAGTAATCAACAACCTTTTCTTCTCTGAAAAGCGATACGATCTTGGCGATGTTGGCCGCTATAGAATGAACAAAAAACTGAGTCTCGATATCGACGAAAGTATTCGTGTATTAACGAAAGAAGATATTATCGAGATCATTAAATACCTCATCGAGCTGGTAAACTCCAAAGCCGTGGTTGATGATATCGATCACCTGAGCAACAGACGTGTCCGCACCGTTGGGGAACAATTATACGCTCAATTTGGCGTTGGTTTAAACCGTATGGCACGCATCATTCGTGAAAGAATGAACGTTCGTGACAACGAGGTGTTCACACCAATCGATCTGATCAACGCGAAAACTATTTCTTCCGTAATCAATACATTCTTCGGAACAAATGCGCTCTCGCAGTTTATGGATCAGACCAACCCGTTGGCAGAGATTACGCACAAACGCCGTCTTTCAGCATTAGGCCCTGGTGGTCTTTCTCGCGAACGTGCCGGATTTGAGGTACGTGACGTGCATTACACGCACTACGGACGTTTGTGTCCGATTGAAACTCCTGAAGGTCCAAATATCGGCCTTATTTCGTCGCTCTGCGTTTACGCCAAGATCAATGACCTGGGTTTCATCGAAACTCCTTATAGAAAAGTTGAGAACGGTGCTGTAAACACAAACAACAACGAGGTGGTTTATCTCTCCGCCGAAGAGGAAGAAGACAAGGTAGTAGCTCAGGGAAATGCTCCGCTAAGCGACAGTGGCGAATTCATGTTGCCACGTGTAAAATCAAGATTGGAAGCAGATTACCCGCTCGCAAGTAATGACGAAGTTGACCTGATGGATGTTTCTCCCATGCAAATCGCTTCGATTGCTGCATCACTCATTCCTTTTCTGGAACATGACGATGCCAACCGTGCGTTAATGGGATCAAACATGATGCGTCAGGCAGTTCCATTGATTAAAAACGAAGCTCCTATTGTAGCAACCGGAATTGAAGGGCAACTGATCAAAGATTCCCGCACACAATTAATGGCTGAAGGTAGCGGTGAGGTTATCTACGTTGACGCAACTACCATAAAGATAAAATACGACAGGACGGAAGAAGAAGAATTCACCAGTTTTGAAGAATCAACCAAAACTTACGATATTCCTAAATTTCGTAAGACCAACCAAAATACTACCGTTGACTTGCGTCCGATCTGCAGAGTGGGACAAAAAGTTATCAAAGGCGACATCTTAACTGAAGGTTTTGCCACAGAAAACGGTGAACTCGCGCTCGGACGTAACCTCAAAGTAGCGTTTATGCCTTGGAAAGGCTATAACTTTGAGGATGCAATCGTGCTGAGTGAAAGACTTGTGAGTGAAGATGTCTTCACATCCGTTCACGTGGAAGAATTCGCGTTGGAAGTTCGTGAAACAAAACGAGGATTGGAAGAACTAACTTCGGATATCCCCAACGTAAGCGAAGATGCCACCAAAGATTTGGATGAACACGGAATTATTCGCGTAGGTGCTCGTGTTAAACCAGGCGATATCCTGATTGGAAAAATTACACCGAAGGGAGAATCCGATCCTTCACCCGAAGAAAAACTTCTTCGTGCCATCTTCGGTGATAAAGCCGGTGATGTAAAAGATGCTTCACTAAAAGCTTCTCCATCGCTCAAAGGTGTGGTTATCAACACCAACCTGTTCTCGAAAGCAGCTAAAAAAGGCAAAAGCAAACTATCGAATAAAGCACTCCTTCCTAAACTCGATGAAGAGTATGAAAATAAGATGGAAGATTTGAAAAAGCTGCTTATCGATAAGCTCCTTCATATTACCGAAGGTAAAACTTCAGCCGGAGTGAAAGATTACACCAATATGGATATTGTTCCCAAAGGTGCAAAATTCACGCTGAAAGTTCTTTCAGATATAGATTATCAATCAGTTCAATTGAGCAAATGGACAACCGATACTCACAAAAATCAATTGATCCGCACAACGGTTATCAACTATTTGCGTAAGCACAAGGAACTGGATGCAGAACTCAAACGCAAGCGTTTCGATTTAACGATTGGTGATGAACTTCCTTCCGGAATTATGCAGATTGCCAAAGTTTATGTGGCTAAAAAACGTAAGATTCAGGTGGGTGACAAAATGGCTGGTCGTCACGGTAACAAAGGTATCGTATCGAAAATTGTTCGTGCCGAAGATATGCCTTTCCTTGCCGACGGAACTCCCGTTGATATCGTTCTGAATCCGCTGGGTGTACCTTCCCGTATGAATCTTGGACAGATCTTCGAAACTGTTCTCGGATGGGCGGGTAAAAACCTTGACGTAAAATTTGCGACACCCATTTTCGATGGTGCATCGTTAGATGATTTGAATGAATGGACAGACAAAGCCGGTGTTCCCCGCTACGGAAAAACATATCTGTACGATGGAGGAACAGGTGAACGTTTCGACCAGCCTGCAACCGTTGGAATTATCTATATGTTAAAACTTGGACATATGGTAGAAGACAAAATGCATGCCCGTTCAATTGGTCCGTACTCACTCATCACGCAACAACCGTTAGGTGGTAAAGCACAGTTCGGAGGACAACGTTTTGGAGAAATGGAGGTTTGGGCACTCGAAGCATTTGGTGCATCGCACATTTTGCAAGAAATTCTTACTGTAAAATCCGACGACGTTGTAGGACGATCAAAAGCTTACGAATCAATTGTGAAGGGAGAAGCAATGCCGCAACCCGGTATTCCCGAATCACTAAACGTATTGCTTCACGAGCTTAAAGGTTTAGGATTGAGCGTAGAACTCGACTAATAATTATACTAATGTATCAATATGCCAATGTGCCAATAAACAGCACACAATAATTGGCATATTGCCACATTGATTAATTGGCACATTAATTAAACAATAACTCTTTATAATACAACAACATGGCATTTAGAAAAGAAAATAAAATAAAGAGTAACTTTTCAAAAATAACCATCAGTTTAGCATCTCCCGAGCAAATTCTTGAGAGTTCATTCGGCGAAGTGTTAAAACCTGAAACCATAAACTACCGTACTTACAAACCTGAGCGCGACGGTTTGTTTTGCGAACGCATTTTCGGCCCCGTAAAAGATTACGAGTGCCATTGCGGCAAATACAAAAGAATCCGTTATAAAGGTATTGTCTGTGATCGATGCGGAGTAGAAGTTACGGAAAAGAAAGTACGTCGCGAGCGCACCGGACACATCCACTTGGTGGTTCCCGTGGCACACATCTGGTATTTTAGGTCGTTACCCAACAAAATAGGTTATCTGTTGGGCATACCTACCAAAAAGTTGGATTCCATTATCTATTACGAAAGATATGTAGTAATTCAGCCGGGTGTACTTGAAGATAAAGTAGCGGAAAAGGACTTGCTGAGTGAAGACGAATATCTCGAATTGCTGGATACACTTCCAAAAGACAATCACCTGTTGGAAGATTCCGATCCCAACAAATTTATTGCCAGAATGGGTGCTGAAGCAATTCTGGATATGCTGGAGCGCATCAATTTGGATAAATTGGCAAATCAATTGCGTCACCGTGCCAGCACCGATACTTCTCAACAACGTAAGAACGAAGCCTTGAAACAACTTCAGGTTGTAGAAGCGTTCAGAGGATCAAAAAGTGTAAACAAACCGGATTGGATGATTATGAAAGTGATCCCCGTAATTCCACCCGATTTACGCCCGTTAGTTCCGCTGGATGGAGGACGTTTTGCCACTTCCGATCTCAACGATTTGTATCGTCGTGTAATTATTCGTAACAATCGTCTGAAGAGGTTAATCGACATTAAAGCTCCCGATGTGATTCTGCGCAACGAAAAACGTATGTTGCAGGAGGCCGTGGACTCGTTGTTCGATAACTCACGCAAGTCGAGTGCAATTAAAACCGACTCAAACCGTCCATTAAAATCACTTTCAGATAGCTTGAAAGGTAAACAAGGGCGCTTCCGCCAGAATCTGCTCGGTAAACGTGTGGACTACTCGGCACGTTCGGTTATTGTTGTTGGCCCGGAACTTAAAATGCACGAATGCGGTTTGCCGAAAGATATGGCAGCCGAACTGTATAAACCGTTCATCATTCGTAAACTCATTGAAAGAGGTATTGTAAAAACAGTAAAATCTGCGAAAAAAATCGTGGATAGAAAAGAACCCGTTGTTTACGATATTCTGGAGTACGTGATGAAAGGACATCCAGTATTACTGAACCGTGCCCCTACCCTACACCGTTTAGGTATCCAGGCTTTCCAGCCTAAACTCATCGAAGGAAAAGCTATCCAACTTCATCCACTGTCATGTACAGCTTTCAACGCTGACTTTGATGGTGACCAAATGGCCGTTCACTTGCCGCTTGGCAACGAAGCCATTCTGGAAGCACAAGTTCTGATGTTAGCTTCGCACAACATCCTTAATCCTGCTAACGGTGCACCTATTACGGTTCCGTCGCAGGACATGGTACTCGGATTGTATTACATTACAAAAATACGTCCGGGAGCTAAAGGTGAAGGCATGACTTTTTACGGAGAAGAAGAATCTATTATCGCATACAACGAGGGTGCAGTAGATATACATGCACTGGTTAACGTTGTGGTTGACGATATCGACGAAAACGGCGATCCTATCCGAAAAATGCATCAAACGACAGTAGGTCGTGTGATCACTAACGAATATATCCCGAAAGAAGTTGGATACATCAATGAACTACTCTCGAAAAAATCGCTTCGCGATATTATCGGAAAAGTAATAAAAATTTGCGGTGTAGCCCGTACAGCCCAATACCTTGATGATATCAAAGATCTGGGTTATAAAATGGCCTT
>DCEG01000015.1 GCA_002316835.1 Bacteroidales bacterium UBA1035
GAGAAAATTTCTTCGAGAAATTTAAGAAATCGTTTCCAGGATTGCTTATCTGCTTCTTCGCGATATGCAGGAGAATCGAAAACGGTAAACGCGTGCGGAGCACCTCCGTAGGAGATCATCTCGTTGGAGATTTTAGCTGCTTCCAGCTCTTTGGCAAGGTTGGCAAAATCGTCCATGGTAATGGCGGTATCGGCTGTTCCGTGGAAAATGATGATTTTGCCTTTAGTTTTTGAATAGTTTTGCCCCTCGGGAGTTCTAAGTCCGCCGTGAAAAGAGGCGAAGCCTTTTATATCTGTTTCTTCACGAGCAAGTTCCAATGTTGCCGCACCACCGAAACAGTATCCCATTGCAGCAAAGTTGTCAGTCTCAGCTCCTTGCTTTTTAGCGGCGTCTAAAGCACCGATCATAAGGCGACGAAGCTTCTCACGATCTTTATACAATTCTCCGGTATGCTGTGCTCTCTCTTTGTTTTCCGTTGGGCGGATACCTTTGCCGAAAAGGTCGGCAGCAAATACCTGATAACCTTCTTGAGCCAGCAAATTGGCGCGTTTCACTTCGTAATCGGTCAATCCGTCCCAATCGTGGAGAATCAATACTAGAGGTGCTTTTTCTGCATTCTCAACCGATGGCTTGATGTAATAACCCTCGTAGGATTCGTTACCAACCTGATAGGTAATGAACTTACCTTGTGCCTGAACGAGAGAAACAGATAGAATAAGCGCAGTTACAAAGAAAAATTTTGTTGTCATAATGCTGTGATTTATATGTTTACGCTTATAACAAAAAAGAGAAGCAAAATGTTGCTCCTCTTTTTCATTTATTATTTGTAATCCCTTAACCGATTGGTTTGTATTCCACAAATGCTTCAATGGCTTCGTAGGATGCCAGGCCGAGTTTGTCGTACATATCGGCAGTGGCGCGGTTGCGCTCTTCTGAACGTTGCCAGAACAGGCGTTCGTCGTCACCAAGGAACGGTGCACTTTCCATTTGAGATTGGTGACGGAGAATGGCATTTCGTTTCTGACGTAATTCTTCGGGTGAAATAGGAACCGCCATTTCGATGTGATCAATTTCCCATTCCATCCAAGCACCACGATACATCCAAACGCGGCAATCTTTGTACCACTCATCGTCTTTCATAATATCGATGGAGGCTAAGATGGCATCCAGACATACTTTGTGTGTGCCGTGTGGATCGGCGAGGTCACCTGCTACGTAGATTTGATGTGGCTTGATGCTTTCTATAAAATCCTTTACGATCTTCACGTCTTTTTCCGAAATCGGGTCTTTTTTCACTCTTCCGGTTTCGTAAAAAGGTAAGTCGAGGAAATGTACATTGCTTGCAGGTAAACCCACATATCTGTCAGCCGATCGGGCTTCTTCACGACGAATTCTGCCTTTGAGAAAACGAACTTCAGGCGTGTCAATATCGTCTTTACCCTTTTCGTGGAACAGATAATGTAATATATTCGTAAATTTGTTGAGAGCGCTGGAGTTGTTTGGTTCAAACTCTTTAATAAGATTTTTGAAGACCGACAGGTATCTGATAACTTCTTCATCTCCAACTGCAATATTTCCGGAAGTCTGGTATGCGACGTGCACATCGTGACCTTGGTTTACCAGCCGTTGAAATGTTCCGCCCATTGATATTACATCGTCGTCGGGATGCGGACTAAATATTATTACTCTTTTTGGAAACGGTTTAGCTCTTTCGGGGCGATGCGTATCATCGGCATTCGGCTTTCCACCCGGCCATCCGGTAATCGTGTGTTGAAGATCATTGAAGATCTTTATATTAACGTTGTAAGCCGAACCATACAAAGTTACAAGCTCACTGAGTCCATTTTCGTTGTAGTCTTTGTTCGTTAGTTTCAGGATGGGTTTATTCACAATACCACACAACCAAACAATAGCTCTTCGGATGAGCTTGCTTGTCCACTCGCAATTGGTAACAAGCCAGGGTTGACTAATACGAGTCAAATCGCTTGCGGCTGCCAAATCGATATATACATCAGCATCGGGGTGCGTTTGTAAAACTGATGCAGGAACTGATTCCGTTACGATTCCTTCCACCATTTGCTTAATACTTTCAGCTTTTTGCTCACCCCAGGCAATTAGAGAAATTCGTTTTGCCCGCATCAAATCGGCAATACCCATGGTAATAGCGCTGACAGGGACTTTGTCAAGTGACTCATAGTTGGAAGCTATGTCACGGCGTGAATCTCCGTCGAGTATCACCAATCGTGTCTGTGAGTGGAGGTTGCTACCCGGCATATTGAATCCGATATTTCCTTTACTTCCCAATCCAAGGAGTAAATAGTCGAGTCCGCCTAATTTATGTAGCGTCTGTTCGTATTCTTCACATTTTTCTGCGATGAGGTCTTTCTCTATTGAAGCATCGACCGAATATACATTTCCGGGATCAATATCGATATGGTTTAAGAAAGAATCTTTGATTGATTGTAAATTTGTGAGAGAAGGTTCAGTTACCGGATAAAATTCGTAAATATTGAAAACAATTAGATTGCTGAAGCTGACATTTTCATTTTTATGTGACCTGATTAATTCTTCATATACTTGAATAGGCGAAGATCCGCCTGAAACACCAAGTATAAACTGCTTTCCTTCAGCCTGACTTTTTTTGAGATTTTTCACTATATCGTGAGCTACTTTTTTTGCAGCACGATCTGATTTTTCAAAAATCTGAGTTGGGATTTTTTCAAAACGACTGAGGGTATACTCTTCAAAATCGTTTTCCGGTTTATAATATCTTTGCGGTATTCTTTCTAGCGTGATGTAAGAACTTAAATCTAATCGCATGACATGATTTTTAAAAGGATTTTCCTTGGCAAAAATAAGAAAAATCCGTCAATTAATACAGAAATTTAATAAATATTGAGCAATAAAACAATAAATTGAATTTATCGTGTCGCAAGTCCTTTCTTTTTGTCCAGGTTTTTTACAACTTTAGAATAAATCAGCAGAGCAACAGCTGAAATAGCTCCAATTCCCACAAATACATACCAAATGTAATGTGCATGCTGTGTTGCAGTGGAATAAGCTACTGTGTCGAGAACGCCTTCGGCGTTGGTAAATAATCGTGGATCAGGACAATATTTTTCGAGTAGAAATCCTGAAAGCCCAAAAGCAAACAAATAAGAAAAGAACGAGTGTAAATGGCTAAATCCTAAATATAATCCTTCTTCACCCTTTGGCGCTTGCAATGAAAAATATTCCAGAAACCGAGGTGAAATAAAGCACTCGGCGATGGCTTGCATAGCAATTCCCACAATCATCATAAATGCAACAGGATGCATTCCGGCTATATAGGCACCTCCAATTTGATTGCCAAAAGACATAACTAAAGCTGAAAGCGGAATTATCATCATTCCTATCATCATGGACGAAATTGCCGACCGTTTTTTCATAAAGGATGTCACGAAATTTACCAGTGTGAATACTACAAGCGGATTAACGTTAGCATACCAACCGGGAGATGCACCTTCGCCAATCAATCGGATAACATACTTTGGCATAGTAGCATACATTTGGCTTTGGATCATCCAGAAACCGCTGATAATAAGAATCAGAATCAGTAAACGAAAGTTCATGAAAACCTTTAACATCGAACGACCGATTTCGAGAAAACTTTTTCCCTTACCTTCGGTGTGTGTCGATTTGTAGAGAAAGAATACAGCAACAAGTGCTATAAAAGTCATAGTTGCTGAGAAATAATTGAGATATACCAACCCTTGGTCACCCATACTTCGGCGCAGGGGATCAACAACAGTTTTTCCAAGAAATGCGCCTATGTTTACCATCATATAAAAAATGGCATATCCACGCGCACGGGTTTCAGTAGTGGTTTCCCGCGCCACTGTACCGGATATGACTGATTTAATGAAAGCACCGCCAACAACGATAAGAACCAAAACAGGAATAATACTCCATTGCAAAGAACTTTCTTTCAAACCCGTAAAAGTAGTTGTCATGTCGTAAGACACCAATCCTGCACCTTGTAGCAGGGTAGGTAACAATCCTAGTCCACCATAACCTAGGGAAAGAAGAGCAAATGCAATGATAATGGCTGAACGAAATCCGATACGGTCTGCATAGGCACCGGTGAACATCGGCAATAAATAGAGCATTGCTGAAAAAACTCCTGAAATAAGTCCGGCCTGGATATCCGAGAAGCCCCAAACATTGGAAAGATATAAGGTTATTACTATAAATACGGCATAAAATGCCAGGCGTTCAAGTAGTTCTACAAAGTTCGCGACCCAGAAGGGTTTTGAAAATTTCATCATAGTAGTATATTTTATTTGTTAATTTTGTGCACAAAAATATATTTTCCGTGCAAAGGTAGAATAATAATTTGAAGTTAAAAGTTAAGAGTTGCCTTTTATTATATCTTATTCCATTTCCACTACGGTGATTCCTGCACCACCAAACTGAACGTGCTCATCCTGAAAATGAGCGACTCCGGGAACCGTTCTCAGATAATCACGAATGATTTGGCGCAATGCACCTGTACCGGTTCCGTGGAGAATTCGAACGCGTGAAACGCTTAATTGGATTGCATCGTCGATAAAGTACATAACGGCTTGGAGCGCTTCATCACCACGCATTCCACGCACATCAATATCTTGCCTGAAATTAAGTTTACGCTCATGTAGCAATTCTCTGGTATTAGATGATTTACTTTCTCTTTTCAGTTGATTATTGCTTACTTTTTCTAATTTCTCCAGTTCAACAATCGATTTAATAACGCCAAAAGCAACAGTAGCTTTCCTGCCTTGAATTTCTATGATCTCGCCGGTAGCAGTTTGGCCCTTCATACGGACAATATTGCCCGTTACAAGTTGGAGGTCACGCGCTGCGGGTTTCTGGGTATGTTTTTTTTGTACTACTTCTTTCTTTTTTGAAGTGTTGACAGGAGCAATTTTCTCCTTAAATTCAATGAGCGATTGCCTTGCCTGTTTTGTTTTTTCTTTGTCGGCTTGTGCTTCTTTAATTTGACGAATAGTGCTTTCTATTTTTGCATTGCTTTCAGCAATAAGTTGTTCGGCTTGTTGTTTGGCTTGAGCAATTATTTCCTTTTTCTGTTTGTTGATGTTTTCCAGATCGGTTTCGTATTTCTCCGAGATCTCGCTTAAACGATTTCGTTCGCGACGTACTTCATCACGTTTGCGTTCCCAGTAACGCCGATCGCGCGAAATGTCCTGTAAATACTTGTCCATGTTGATGTAATCGCTGCCTACAATTTCTGTAGCCTGAGCAATGACGTCATCTGGCAAACCTATTTTTCTGGCGATTTCTATAGCAAATGAACTGCCTGGATTACCGATAGAAAGTTGGAAGAGAGGTTGCATTTCATGCCTGTCGTATAACATGGCACCGTTGACAACGCCCTCGTTTTCATTAGCAAAGTGCTTGAGATTCTGATAATGTGTTGTGATAACTCCAAAGGATCTTTTCTGATTAAACCTGTCTAACAATGATTCGGCAATGGCAGCACCTATTTGCGGCTCTGTTCCACTCCCAAATTCGTCGATAAGCAACAATGAATGCTCGTTGCAGTTTTTTACAAAAAACTTCATGTTCTGCAGATGAGAACTGTAAGTGGACAAATCGTTTTCGATGGATTGTTCATCGCCGATATCAATGAAAATATCGTTGAACATTCCCATTTTTGAGTTTTCGCGCAAAGGAATTAATAGCCCACATTGAAGCATATATTGTAATAATCCGACGGTCTTTAAACAAACTGATTTTCCACCGGCATTAGGACCGGAAATTACCAAAATCCGATTTTTCTCCTCTAATATTATATCGAGTGGAACTACTTTTCGATTTTGCTTTTGTAATGCCAAAAAGAGGAGTGGATGAACTGCGTGCACCCAATCTATAATGAGTTTGTTTTCAAAATTTGGTTTTAAGGCATTTATTTGCAAAGCAAATTTAGCTTTGGCACGAATGAAATCTATTTGCGCCAGAAAATCGTAAGATTCCAGTAGATCGGGCAGAAAAGGACGCAGATAATCTGTAAATTCGGTAAGGATGCGAATAATTTCTCGTCGTTCGTCGCTTTCCAGTTCACGAATGCGATTATTGGCTTCGACGACTTCAGATGGCTCAATGTAAACGGTTTTCCCTGATGCGGATTCATCATGTACAATACCTTTTATTTTTCGTTTAAAAGTTGGATTTACCGGAATTACCAACCTCCCGTCTCGCATGCTGGGCGTGACGTCTTTCTCAACAAAGCCTTCGGCTTGCGCTTTGCGCAGAATAGAATTAAGACTTCGGGAGATACCGTTGAGTGTTGAGGTAATTTCCCTCCTGATAGTGCTCAGTTGTGGTGATGCGTTATCTTTTATCTGTCCAAACTCATCTATAATTCGCCCAATTCTTTTGCTTATTTCGGGCGAAACGAACACGCCCTCGGTCAATTGCATTAAATGTGGATAACGCTCCGCTATTTCGTCATCACTTTTGAAAAATTTTACAACAGAATTAATGGTTTGTAGTGATTTATTGAGTTCAGATAAAGCGTTTGGCTCTATCCATGAACCTGCCACGCGTATGCGTTTGAGTACATCACGTACATCGTAAAAATTATCTGACGGGAAAGAGTCTTCTTCCTGCAAAATATGCACGAACTCATCGGTTTGAGACAATTGTACATCAATCTCTTCGAAAGTGGTAGAGAATTGCATTTCTTCCACTTTTTCTTTGCCAAGTGAGCTAAGACAATGTTGTTCCAATAGCTGCCTTATCTTAAAGAATTCTATTTTTTGTTCGAAGTTTTCGGGATAGATCACGTTTCAATTCAGGATTTCGGATTTGGTACAAAAATACTCTTTTTAGACGATAAAATACATATCTTTGAAGTTCCAAATCAGAAATCTTATGAGACCATTGTCTATTCTTTTACTTATTATGGTGACCTTATCACCACTTTTCTCACAGAACAACACAGAACTTACCGATGAAATTGCGCTTAAATTATCTGTTTTACCGCTTAATTGCATCGACCAGGAATATCCAAATAAACCCGGGCACACGTATGGTTCTGCCGATGAAGTGGGACTTTCGCCTAAAGCGCTTCATCCCGTTTTTTACGGGTGTTTTGATTGGCACAGCAGCGTTCACGGACATTGGATGTTAGTTCGCTTATTGAAGATTAAACCCGATATTGCAAACAAAAATGAGATTATTGCAAAATTGAATGACTCCTTCGATAAGTCGGCCGTTGAGATTGAAAAAGAATACTTTACGAAGTATGAGACGGGCAAAGGGTTTGAGCGGACTTACGGTTGGGCGTGGCTGTTGAAATTAGATGAAGAACTGGCAACGTGGGATAGTCCAATGGCTCGGCAATGGCACGAAAATATTCAACCATTAACTAACCAGATCATTGAGTTGTGGAGAGAATACTTGCCCAAGCAAACATATCCAAACAGAACCGGTGTGCATCCTAATTCGGCCTTTGCTATGGGTTTTGCTATAGATTGGGCCCGGGAAAATGGGAACAAAGAATTTGAAAAGGAATTGATAAAGAAATCAATTGACTTTTACAGAGATAATACAGAGACTCCGGCTCATTTAGAACCAGACGGAGCTGATTTTTTCTCTCCAAGCCTTGAAATAGCTGACTTAATGAGAAGAATTCTTTCGTCTAGTGATTTCGAGAAATGGATTGACTCTTTTTTTACACAAAAAGGGATAGAAAGAATCAGCGAAATTCCCATTGTCAGTGATTTGAGCGATTATCAGACGGTTCACCTGGTTGGTTTGTCGTTTTCGCGGGCATGGTGTATGAAAGGTATTGCCAATTCACTTCCTGCAGGTCACTCTCTAAAATTTCATTTCGAAGAAACCGCCCAAAGACTATTGAACAATTCACTTCCGCTTGTTTTCGATGGAAATTATGGTGGTGAACATTGGCTGGCATCATTCGCACTTATGGCTTTGGAATAAAAAACAAAATTTTATTTTGTTTTATCGATTTGAGGTTGCAAAATTCAAAAAGTTATGCTACTTTTGCACCTCGAATTTGGATTACAAATTTGTTAAATGTTGGCGAGATAGCTCAGTTGGTTAGAGCGCATGATTCATAATCATGAGGCCGGGGGATCATGCCCCCCTCCCGCTACCAATTTCATAAGCGGTTTTAG
>DCEG01000097.1 GCA_002316835.1 Bacteroidales bacterium UBA1035
ATCATGCCCCCCTCTCGCTACTTAATAATCAGGCAGTTGCAAATATGGAAATTGCAACTGCTTTTTTATTTGCACACAATTTGCGCACATTTATTCTCATACAATATCATCCGAAGACTATTCAATAAAACAAATTATTATTTAGTCTTCACTTAATGAGTCGTAAAGTAATAAAGACAATTGACATTTAACTTAACCAGTGGACGAATGTACAAAGGCAAACTTTTATAAAGTTAGCTAATAAACGATATTGTTGTTATATTTGTAGTTAATCACAGAAAATATGAATTAGGAAAGAGTTGATTCCCTATTTTCTGCCAACGAAAGTTTTTTACTAACGAAATTAAATAAAAGATAAAGTGTTTACATTAGCAATAGTCGGCTGCGGATATTTAGCAGAAATCATTACAAACGGTGTGATCAATAACTTACTGCCGGATTATCATTTAACAGCCGTCATGTCTAGATCGGAAAAAAATGCAAATAGAATTGCAGATAAAATCAACCGTTCAAGTTTGGGATACAGTTGCAAACCTTATACAGATATAGATGAGTTGCTTGAATTGAAACCCGATTTCATCGTAGAAACCGCTTCTCCAAGTGCATTCAAAAGTTTTGCGGTGAAAGCATTAAAAAATGGATCTTCAATTGTTACGCTTTCTATTGGCGCCTTTGCCGATAATGATTTTTATGATGAAGTGGCAACAGCGGCAACAGAAAACAGATCACGTGTTTATATTGCATCGGGGGCTATTGGTGGATTCGATGTGCTACGCACAGCTACACTGATGGGAAATGCATCGGTAACCTTCAGCACTGAAAAAAATCCTGGTCCGCTTAGGCATACATCCTTATACGTAGAAGATTTACAACACAAAAAACAGGAAGTTTTCAAAGGAAACGCGACGCAGGCGATTGCAGTGCTTCCAACACAGGTAAACGTTTCGGTGGCCGCCTCCATTGCATCTGTTGGACCGGAAAACGTAGATGTTTCAATTACTTCGATTCCCGGTTTTGTTGGAGACCGGCATAAAATACGGATTAAAAACCAGCAAGTGGATGCACTTATTGATGTTTACAGCAGCACACCCGAAATAGCTGCCTGGAGCGTGATTGAAACATTACAAAATATTGTTTCTCCGATTGTATTCTGAAATATTTTTCAGTACTTTTTCGCTTAAGCGGTCGAAAGCCTGGCGTGTCCTTCCGGATGATACGTTCATGCACCTAACGTTCGGATGATTCAAATACTTTTCGTTTCCTAATGCGTCGAGGCTGTCACAATAGCAACGGTTGTCTTTTTCAAGCCATTTTGCAAAAGGTGCTTCATCCCATGCGGGTGACAATCCCGTATTGAACAATATTTTATGATTTCCTAATTGTTCAAACTCTTTTTCATGCAGCAAGATCGTGTTTTTGTTTAAACAGCAAAAAACGGCATCGCATGTCGATAATAGTTCCGATAAATGTGAAAAACGATAGCCTTTTTCTTTAGCGTTGGTCTTCTCGCTACGAGAGAAATAGGAAATATCTGCACCAAAAAAGTGTAAAGCATCAGCTATCATCCCACCTGATTTTCCCAAACCGATAATCCCACATTTAAGCCCCGTAATCTCTTCAGGCAGGCCGTTCCACGGTTTTTCGGGCAAGTTCTCTAAAGATTTTCCGAAACCGTGTAAACAACGCACCAGCTCGCTTATAACGTACTCAAGCACACCTTCGTCTCCATAATCCCGAATTCCGGTTACCGTAATTCCACGAGAATTGGCATACAGAATATCTACGTTAGCACTTTCGGGTGAGTAAAGCGAACAACACATGCCGATGTATTTGATATTTGGGCAACTTTCTATTGCATCTTTATCAAGAGTTGATGTGTAACTTAAAAGTACGGCATCTGCATCGCCAATGCGTGAAATGATTTCGTTGTTATCTGTGGGGATATCATCATACATAACCACTTGTTTTGCAAACGATGATAACGCTTTTTCTGCAGCCGGAACAAGACTAATTGGCTCAATAGCCACTAATTTTTCAAACATTTCTTTTTTTGCAAAGGTAGTCCTTTTTAAAAGAGAAACAAAAATACTTTATAACCAAAGTGTTAGGATTAAATGCTTGATATGTTGAAGAATTGTCTCCGGAGAGTGATTTATTTCTTTTAATCTTTTCCTTCCTCCATCATCAACCTTTTCCACTTAAAATAACCAAAAACAGAAATAACAGCATAAATAGCAAATAGTGCACCGGTGTAATTCAAGTCTTTCCAAAAATACAGTGTGCTGGACACAACATTCACTACAAACCAAAACCACCATTGTTCGATATATTTGTGCGCCAGCATCCACATCCCCAGAATACTTAATGCCGTTGTAAATGAATCGCCATAAGGTACCGGACTGTCTGTGTAATTAACTAAAATGAAAGCAATCAAAGCAAATATAGCGATCCCAATTACCGATAGTGGTAATATGAATCGGGTGGGAGTATGTGAAATTTTAGTTTTATCTTCCGAATTTTTACTTCTTGTCCAAACAATCCAACCGTAAATGCTGGCAATGAAATAATAGACATTTATGCCCATATCGGCATAAAATTTCGATTGATAGAAAATGAAAATATATACCACAGGCATAACCACACCAAAAAGCCAGAGCCACTTATTGGCTTTGTATTCGAGATACAGATAGATAAGTCCGATTACGGCACCGATGATTTCGAGTGATTGCATACTAAACGTTTTAATGTTTAACGTTTGATATTTAAAGTTGCGGACTGCGATGAATAAACCGCAGCCCGCAAAGTCCCCTTTAGTAGGGGATTAGGGGTTTAAAAACTTATCGTTAACCTTGCCATGTAATTACGCGTGGCTTGTGGATAATAGCCAATATAATTTATTGTACTACCGTCTTCGAAAGCGTCGGTAGCTGCCCACCCGTTGGCAATGTATTCCTTATTAAACAGATTGTTCACAAACACCTGTAAAGCAATTTTTCCAACAGGCGTTTTGTCGAAAGTGTATCCGGCAGAGAAGTTACTCACGAAATATCCGTCAATGGATGTTGCATCGTTCGATGTATTGTCGAGATACTGTTTTCCAACGTATTTACCTAGTAAATTAAAATACAGTGCTTGCAGGGGTTGGTATGTCAAACTTGCCATGCTTACAACATTGGGCGAGTATGAAATATCCGTAGTCTCAAACGATTCTGTTTTCTGTCCAACCCAATTCCAGTCACTATCGTATAAATCGAAATATGCCGTATAGTTTTTTATTTTATTTTGGCTCAGTATAGCGTTGGCATCCAATCTGAATTTATTTTCAATAAAAGGAACAGATACTTCCAGTTCAACACCTCTCCGATAACTGTCTTTTACATTCTCCATCAGTTTGTAACCTACGTCGTTGAGTCTTCCGGTTTGAACCATTTGGTTGTTGTAATCCATGTAATATAGATTTACACCCAAATTTACACCATTTTTACTTAAAAAACGGTAGCCAAGCTCGTAGTCAATCATTTTTTCTGGTCTGATACGTTCCTCACCTCCACCACCTTTTATACTTTCTTTCAAATCGGTACGGAGTGGTTCACGTTGTCCAACAGCTACAGAAGCATAAAGATTATTGCGATTATCAATTCGATAGAAAACACCTGCTTTAGGGTTAAAAAAGTTGTATTTGAAATCCTGAGTAATATCTACCATATCATCATCTATCCCACTGAAACGATAATTAATATTCCGGTATTGAACATCTCCATAGAGCGAAAGCTTCTCATTAAGCTGATAATCCGCTTTCGTGAAAAAGTTGAATTCTCCTTTTTCACCCACGTTCCTGTACCACTCATAATTTTCGGGAATGTTTTGGTTGAATTTCACCCATGGGAGTTTTCCGTAATGGTCTCCGTCGTAAAAGCTGTATGTGCCGCCAAAAATCCAATTCAGGGCATTTTTTGTATAACTAAGTGAGAGATTTGCTACGTAGAAATCGTTGCGCATTAATTTCTGCCGGATAAGTTGCGAACGTGAATAGGTTGTTCCATCCACTGTTTGATCGGGCAACCCGTATTTCGAAAACTTATCGCCACGCTTGAAATCGCCGTATGGATCGGAACGATAATTTTCGTAATAACCGAAACCGTTATTATAGCTCAAGTTAGTGTTCAGAGATAAGTAATTATTCAGTTCACGCGTGTATAGGAGTTGGACGATATGTGAATAATAATTATCGGTTTCGTTGTCATAGAAATGCACATTGTCTGCCTCGTCGAGGTATTTTCCAGCCGGATTATATCTTCTTCCGTATTTTTCCAAATCTTCAGGAGAAATACCCTCCCACGTGATTCCGGTCTTCTGTTCTCCATTAATGTAACTCAGTCTGATCAGTTGATTATCGGTATAATGAGAAAGTGCTGCATACAAGTTTCTATGATTTACAAATCCATTTCGGATATATCCGTCGCCAAAGTTTCGCGAGTAACGCGCATCAAGTGACAGACCGTTTTTAAGAATTCCAGTTCCGGCGGCAATGGTGGAAGAAAACGTGTTGTAACTTCCAATTGAAGTGGATGCTTCACCATAAGCTTCAGATCGTGCACCTACGGTCTTCATCGAAATACTGGCTCCGAAAGCCGCTGCCCCGTTTGTTGAAGTTCCCACGCCACGCTGAACCTGGATGCTTTGCAAAGACGATGAAAGATCGGGTAAATTCACCCAATATACCTCCTGGCTTTCAGGATTGTTCAACGGCATTCCGTTCAGTGTAACATTGATGCGTGTTGCGTCTGTTCCGCGAATACGCATTGAACTGTATCCTAAGCCCGTTCCATCTTCACTGAACGATACCAGCGATGGCATATTTTGCAGAATAGCCGGAATATTTTTTGCGGCATTTTCTTTTTTAATATCAGCATGAGAAACGTTACTATACGCCATGGGCGTATTCTTTCCGGCTCGTGTGGCTGAAACCACAACTTCTTCCAGATGTACGTTTTTTAAACTGTCGGGTTGTTCGTCTGCCTGAGCAAACAATGAAAGATTCAGAGCTAAAAGCCCTGTAAGAATAAATACCTTTTTCATTTACAAGTGAATTTTTATGACACAAAAATTATATGACTTTTGCATCGGATTAATAAATAAAAAAGGGGATTTTGAAAGACTTACCTAAAAAACAAAGCCACTTTAGAAGTGTGCTTTTACTTTTTCCTCCGCCGGCATTATCCGGATCAGGTATTTGGGTATGATCTCAGCCCGTTATTATGTGGCACCCCTGTTGTTTAATGAAACAAAGGTACTTTAATTTTGTTCACAGACCAAGCTATACGCCTTTTTTTAATGTCCCGGTAATAAAAATTTTATCATAGATGGCTTTAATAGCCGTTTTATTTGTAATTTCGTTTTTTCATTTCAAGATTCAATCATTGGTATTGTTTTGGCTGATAATATGAGTGAAGAAGAAAAAATTGTTGCAGAGGAAAGGATGATAGAGGATGAGTTTCAGGCACTTATCCACGATTATTTAAATTCGAATCACCGGCGTAAAGTGGAGATTATTACCAAGGCTTTTAATATGGCCAAGGAAGCCCACAAAGGTTCACGCCGACGTTCGGGAGAGCCGTACATTATGCATCCGCTGGCTGTTGCACGTATTGTTTCCAGAGAAATGGGACTTGGCTCAACATCTATATCGTCTGCATTACTACACGATGTGGTTGAGGATACCGATTATACAGTTGAAGATTTAAAAGTAATTTTTGGAGAAAAGATTGCTCAGATTGTTGACGGACTGACTAAAATTTCACACGGAATGTTTGGAGAGAATGTATCTGCACAAGCAGAGAATTTCCGCAAACTACTGTTAACCATGTCGGAAGATATTCGTGTTATCCTCATAAAAATTGCCGATAGGTTGCACAACATGAGAACCTTATCGTCGATGACACCAGCCAAACAATTTAAGATTACCGGTGAAACCATGTATATTTATGCCCCGTTGGCACATCGATTGGGGCTATTTGCCATAAAAACCGAGCTCGAAGAACTTTGCTTTAAATACGAACATCCTGAGTCTTATGCGGAACTTGAGAAAAAGGTTGAGATGTCAGCTCAGGAGAGGTATGAAATCTACGAGAGTTTTGCTGAGCCGGTGGTAGAGGCGCTTGATAAGATGAATATTGAATATGAGATGCGTGCTCGTGTAAAGTCTCTTTATTCCATCTGGAAGAAAATGCAGGCCAAAGGTATCGATTTCAATGAAGTTTATGACCTTTTTGCGGTTCGGATTATCTTTGAAATATATCCCGGAATGGATGAGAAAAAGCAATGTTGGGATATCTATTCTGCTATTACCGATATTTACAAACTTCGTCCAGATCGTATTCGCGACTGGGTAAGCCATCCTAAAGCCAACGGCTACCAGGCGCTTCACCTTACGGTGATGGGTCCCGATGGAAAATGGATAGAAATTCAGATTCGCAGTCGGCGAATGGATGACATAGCAGAAAAAGGTTTTGCCGCTCATTGGAAGTACAAGGAAGGTCGAATAGAAGAGGACAATGAACTGGAAAAATGGCTTAAGACTGTTCAGGAGGTGTTGGCAAATCCCAACCCCAACGCCATCGATTTTCTTGATACCGTGAAAATGAACCTGTTCGCTTCTGAAATTTTTGTTTTCACTCCCAAAGGTGAAATAAAAACATTGCCGCTTGGCGCTACCGCGCTCGATTTTGCATATAATATTCATACTCGCATAGGTGATCACTGTCTGGGAGCGAAAGTAAATCATACATTAGTTCCGCTTAGTCAGAAACTGAAGAGCGGTGATCAAGTAGAGATTTTAACATCTCAATCGCAACAGCCGCAGCCTGAATGGCTTAACTACGTAACTACAGCCAAGGCACGAACAAAAATTGAAGCGGCCCTTCGCCGACAGAGACGAAGAATAAGCGAGCGCGGACAAAGAATGTTGGCAGAATTTATAGGTGAAGACCAGCTCGACAATACCTTGTACAATAAAGCGCTGAATTATTACAAAGTAGAAAAAAGAGAAGATTTGCACTATGGACTTGGCAGCGGCGATCTGAAACTTCCGGATACCAAAGAAAAACTACTCAAACAACGGGAAACGGCAGAACCCAAACAAGACAACTTATTCGTCCGCTACATGAAGCAGGCTATGAGTGGTTTCAAAAAAGTACCGGAAGACAATAAAGGACATGAAGTTGCCAGTGCAAGTGGTTCTGCTAAAGGAGGAATTGACAAAAAATCGATTTATAAATTACAGGAAATCAGTTTCAGGAAGAACTTCATTGTTGCTTCTTGCTGTAATCCGCTGCCGGGAGATGATGTCTTTGGATTTATTACCGATAAGAATGAAGTGGAAGTTCATAAGCGATCCTGCGAGACGGGAATAAAACTCAAATCGAGTTTTGGAGAAAGGATTGTTCAGGTAGAGTGGAGTGATTATAAACAATATTCTTTTTTATCGTCTATTGTTTTCACTGGAATCGACAGGATAGGGATCTTAAATACGATATTGTCTAAACTGGCAGAAGATATCGTTGTAAATATTCAAAGTGTGAATGTTACTTCAAAAGATGGTATTTTTGAAGGAGTTTTTCATGTTCATGTGCACAGTGTGGAAGACGTTAATGTATTGATTTCCAAAATAGCAAAAGTGGACGGCGTTACCACCGTCCACAGAGCTTTAATTTAATTGAGTATTTTTTTATTTTCGCTTTTTTCCTCCAAACAATTTACCTGTGATCTTTTTTGCAGCGAAAGCAAGAATGGCAGGCTTAGCAACTCTCCATGCTACACCACCTATCAAAGGCAAGTTAGAAAGCGCTAGGTTTAACCAGGGATTTCCCGGTTTTTTTGTTTTAAAGGGAACAACGGAAGACGATGAACCATAAGACAGAGTGTCTACTGTCTCTGTAAACTTGTTCTTAATGCTTGATGCTACACCTTTAGTTAGCATCGAGCCCCAATTATCTGCCAGATACTGAATCTGGTAGCCTAATCGTTGTCCTGAAATTGCGCGTTCTTCCCGCAGTTTTTTCTTTTCTAAGTGGAGTTCGTCGAGTGGAGTGAGTTTGTAACTTTTCATCAGCTTTTAGTTGTGTATTTAACCTCCTCGTCTTCCTTACGTTGTAGAAAATCGATTACAGAATTAATAATAGAGTTCTTTAATGGTTTTTTTATCAACAATAAAACTAAGGTAATGACAACTGCTCCTAGCGTGACAGCACCAAAACCTTTCCAGTTACTATCAAAAACGTCTCCTAAATAAAATCCGAGAGTAAGAAGTGCCAATGCCAATATAAGAAAAATGAAACTTCCCAGAAATATGGCAAGGGCTGTTGATGCCGCGCCCTTGCTCGCTTTTTCGAAAGCTTCGAGTTTTACAATTTCAATGGTGTTTGTTACATAACTTGTAACATCGCCTTTTATCTCTTCAAATAAACTAGTAACCGTTTTATCCTCCATCGAAGTGGTGTGTTAAAAGTGAGAAAATCTTAGTGCTTGGCTAATTCCTTTTTTGCGATTTCTGCAATGTCGTCAATGTCTTCTTTCAGATCGTTAACTTCGCTTTTTCCTTTGTAAACAGCCGATTTTACATTGGCGCGTACTTTGTCGGCAAATGCGTTTGCTTGCTCAAGCCATTCTTCTTTTTTGTCACTTCCCATAATGTAGCCAACAGCTGCTCCAAGTGCAACACCAATTCCTAATCCAAGTAATAATTTTGCTTCTGATTTCATAATTTTGTTTTTTAGATGTTAATAGTCTGTTTGTTTTGAAATGTCTTTTTTCAAAGTTGTCTATTAATAAAACGTTTTTTTTTTGAAAATGTTTACTCGTCCCGGAAAAAGTTAATTTGTCAGCTCTCGATAGGTTCGCCAAAAAGAGTTGCAGCAGTGGATCCGGTGACTTTAACTTTTACGAATTCTCCAATTCTGTGATTTTTCTTGTCAAAGATTACTACTTTATTCTGATCGGTTCTTCCAAAAAGCTGTTCACGTGATCGTTTTGAGAAACCTTCTACAAGTACTTCGAATTCTTTTCCTACATCTTGTTCGTTACTTTTTTGGGATAATTCAAGCTGAAGATCAATGATTTCCTGTAAACGGCGACCTTTTACATCTTCCGGAACATTGTCTTCCATCTTTTTCGCGGCATATGTGCCCGGACGTTCTGAGTATTTAAACATAAATGCCGAATCGAAACCTACCTCCCGCATGAGTGAAAGTGTATCCTGATGGTCTTTTTCCGTCTCACTGTGAAATCCGCACATAATGTCTGTCGAAAGCCCACAGCCGGGAATAATGCGTTTAATAGCGGCAATACGCTCTAAATACCATTCTCTGTCGTATCTCCGGTTCATTAGCTTCAACATACGTGAGCTTCCCGATTGTACCGGCAGGTGAATATAATTGCACAAATTTCTGTATTTAGCGATGGTTTCCAGTGTTTTGTCGTTCATATCCCAAGGATGCGACGTGGTAAACCTGATGCGCATCTTAGGTGCTTCTTCAGCAACCATTGACAAAAGATCCGAAAAATCAATGATTCTGTCACCATCTACATATTTATAAGAATTTACGTTTTGTCCCAACAGCGTTGCTTCACGATAACCTTTGTCTTTCAGATCTCGAATTTCGTTCAGAATGCTTTCCGGCTCACGGCTTCGTTCACGACCGCGGGTAAAAGGAACAATACAATAGTGACAAAATTTATCACATCCGCGGGTGATGGAAACAAATCCTGAAATATTTACCCCGCCCATTTTCAGGGGAATAACATCTTTATAGGTTTCGGTCTTGGAAAGTTCAACGTTTATCGCTTTTTCTCCTTTTTCTGCTGCGCCCATCAGGTTGGGTAAATCGAGATATGCATCGGGGCCTATCACCAGATCGGCATGGTGATTATCAATCAACTCTTCTTTCACGCGTTCAGCCATACATCCTAAAACACCTATAATCAGATCGCCTTTTTTCTTCTTTTTCAAAGAATTAAAATAATCTAATCTTTGGATAACACGTTGTTCGGCGTTCTCTCTGATGGAGCATGTGTTAACGAATATAGCGTCGGCCTCTTTATCGTTTTCAGTAATGGAATAGCCATCCATTTCCATAATTGCCGCGACTACTTCTGAATCGGCGACATTCATCTGGCAGCCGTATGTCTCGATGAATAATTTTTTTTCGTTTGAGATATTTGTTGTTTCTGTTGTCATTTTTCTGTCTTTTTTCTCTAATTCAGCATCTAGTCAAAAAGATTTTATCAAAACGTTAGTATATTTTATACTAAAATATTTGTAGAATCTAAATTCTTAGCTTACTTTTGTCCACGAACGAAAAAATAAAAATTTTTTCATAGTTAAGGTTTTGGTTAAACAATTAGGGGTGGCTGTGAAGTTGCCCCTGATTTTTTGTATAACCCTTCCTTTATTCGTGAAAATTGATTACTTTTGTCGGACTGCAAAATTAATCAATTTATGGAATTCGGCGACATTATTTATCTATTACTCATGCTTGCCTTCTTTGTTTTTGGAATTTTTAATGATTCCAAAAAGAAGAAAAAGAAGATAAACAAGAGCACAGAGCCCATTAATCGTGAGATTCGTGAGGTGTTTCGTGAGGTTTTTCAAAACAAGGAAAAGCAGCCTGTTCCGCCCCCAACCCCAACAACTGTAAAGAGAAAAAAACAGCCTGTAACTACGGCTACAAGCACTGCTAAGTATACTCCTCGGGAGTTTCAGTCTTCATTGGATTTGGTAACCAACTTTGAGGGTGAATCCTCATTGAAGGGTTCCATGTTTGCGTCTGATTTGTTCGATGGACAAAAAGAAATGAAAGCAAGAGAAACATTTCACCCTATTCTGGAGCAATTGAGAAGCAGAGACGGGCAATCTGAAATACGCAAAGCAGTGATTTACAGTGAGATTTTGAATAGAAAATACTAGTAGTATTATAGAAAAGCTAACAATAATAAACAGAAAAAATTTATGGGTCTTACTTATGTAACAGCAAAAGAAGCTGCTGCTCTTGTCAACCACAACGACAACGTGGGTTTTAGCGGCTTTACACACGCCGGATGTCCTAAAGTGGTTCCGGTTGAGATTGCAAAACGTGCCGAAGAAGAGCACGCAAAAGGTAATCCTTTCAAAATTGGCATGTTTACCGGAGCCTCTACCGGTGACTCTGTCGATGGCAGTTTGGCTCGCGCCAATGCGGTGAAATTCCGTACACCATACCAGACAAACAAAGATATGCGCAACGCTATTAATGCCGTGCAGCACGAACCGGTGCAGTATTTCGATATGCACTTGTCGCAAGTGGCGCAGGAAATCCGATACGGATTTTTGGGCGGTGTTGATGTGGCCATTGTAGAAGCGTGCGAAGTTACCGATTCGGGTGAGATAGTTCCGACTAGTGGTGTTGGGATTATGCCGACTATTTGTCGCTTGGCGAAAATAGTTATTGTTGAGTTGAACGATAAGGTACCTACCAAAATGCGTGGCGTACACGATTTATACGAATTGCAGGATCCTCCAAAACGCCGTCAGATAAATATTTTTGAAGTGCAGGGACGCGTTGGCTTAGAATATGTGAAGGTTGATCCTTCAAAAATATACGTGGTAAAGACCAGTCAAGAGAATGAAGGCAGCGGTTTTGCTCCGGTTGATGAGATTACGGCAAAAATCGGTGAAAATGTATCGAGCTTTTTCGTTTCAGAATTGAAAAATGGAAATATTCCACCAACTTTTTTACCCATCCAATCGGGTGTAGGTAATATAGCCAATGCCGTGCTCGCTTCGATGGCACAGAATAAAGATATTCCAAGATTTGAAGTTTATACTGAAGTTATTCAGGATGCCGTGCTGGATATGATGCAGAAAGGATATATCTCTTTTGCCAGCGGTTGCTCGCTTACGCTGAGTAATGAAGCCATGGAGCGCTTTTATCGCGATCTGGACTTCTTTAAGAACAAGCTTGTGCTCCGTCCGTCAGAGATTTCCAATAATCCGGGAGTTGTGAGACGATTAGGTGTTATCGGTATTAACACAGCCATCGAAGCTGATATCTTCGGTAACATCAATTCCACGCATGTTATGGGTAACATGATGATGAACGGTATCGGTGGCTCGGGCGATTTTACACGAAGCGCCTACATCTCTATTTTCGTTACTCCTTCTACTGCGAAAGATGGAAAGATAAGCGCTATTGTTCCAAAAGTGGCACACGAAGACCACAGCGAACACTCGGTGAAAGTAATTGTATCAGAGTATGGTGTTGCCGATCTACGCGGTAAAGGAACGTATGCACGTGCTGAAGAGATAATCGAGAAATGTGCTCACCCGAACTATCGTCCGTTGTTGCACGATTATCTTAGCTTGACAAAAAAAGGGCATACACCACAAAATTTATATGGTTGTTTTGAATTTCATAAAGCATTTATGGAAACCGGCGATATGATTAATGCTGATTTTTCGAAATATAAGAAATAAGCATTAAACGATTTTTCAATTACGGGGTGGCTATCGGCTATCCCGTAATTTTTATGTTATAGAATTGTGTGAGGAAGACGATAAATAATTCAGTCGCACCGAACAAAGTGTTAAAAGAAGATGTTATAGAATAGTGTTTTTTAATTAACTAACTAAAATTTTAAATTATGGGAATTTTATCTTGGATCGTTTTGGGCCTGATCGCAGGTTTAATTGCTAAAGCTATTCGCCCCGGAGCTGACCCCGGAGGTTGGATCGTTACTATTCTTATAGGTATCGCTGGTGGTGTTTTAGGTGGATGGATTGGCTCATTGTTGGGATGGGGAACTGTTGACGGATTTAGTTTGCGCACGTTGTTACTGGCCATTGGCGGAGCATTGATTATCTTGTGGATTTATGCCTTGGTAAAGAAAAAATGATGAACTTTGTTCAACCCGAGAGGTGGCGATAGTCGCCTCTCATTATTTTAAATTAGTAGCGTTGCGTTAAT
>DCEG01000052.1 GCA_002316835.1 Bacteroidales bacterium UBA1035
TTGACGAAAAGAGGTTCCCATTCAGCACCCAGCGAGTTGTTGTCCACTGCGAAGCCGTGGTTTTGAGAAGTAACGAATGCCCGTTGCGTTCCGACGAGTTGAACCGGCTGATTGCAGCTGCGATGCCCGTATTTCAGCTTATAGGTGCTGGCTCCTCCTGCCAGTGAAAGCAATTGGTTTCCCATGCAGATTCCGAAAATTGGTTTGCCGGTTTGCATTGCTTTTCGGATGTTGTTTACGGTTGGCGTACAGAAAGCCGGGTCACCGGGGCCGTTGGAAATGAACAATCCGTCGAACTCCATCTCGTTAAAATCGTAATCCCAGGGTACGCGCACGATTGTCGTATCCCGTTTCAGCAGGCAGCGAATGATGTTGTTTTTCACGCCACAATCGACCAGTACCACTTTGTGTTTTCCGCTGCCGTAGACAATTGTCTTCTTGCAGCTTGCTTTTGCAACTTGATTTTCGTCATCGGGATTTACAAACGGTATGTCGGGTTCACCGGGAAAGACCAGTTTGCCAAGCATCGTCCCCTTTTCCCTGACCAGCTTGGTCAGTTCGCGCGTGTCGATGCCGTAGACTGCGGGCACCTTATTTTCCTTCAGCCAGTCGCCTAAACTTTTTGCGGCGTTCCAATGGCTGTATTCAAAAGAAAAATCGGAAACAATAAGGCCGCTTGCCTGTATTCTTTCCGATTCGTAAAAGGTAGAAATGCCTTGGTGTGATTCGTCTTTGGGGACGCCGTAGTTTCCGATAAGCGGGTAGGTCAGCGTCAGGATTTGCCCGAGGTAGGAGGGATCTGAAAGACTTTCGGTGTAACCGACCATTCCGGTGCTGAAAACAATTTCACCGGCAACCGGTGCTTCGTAACCAAATGATTTGCCTTGAAATACTGTTCCGTCTTCGAGAACAAGATGGAGTGATTTGTTATACATATTGTTTAGGTGTGGATTTGATGTAAGCAGCAATAATAACCTACTGTATCAAAAGTTTGGCAAATTTACAAATTCTCTTTCATTTTAATTCAAAAAAAACGTAATTTTGTGTGACAAAAGCAGCAGGCGGCTAAACTCACGTTCTGCCGCCTGCTCATCGTTTAAATATAAAAAAGAAAAAAGTTATTTGTGCTCGTTCGGTTTGACTAACAGGGTCAGTTATTGTTTTCGTTTCTTTTCTCTAAATCAGGTTCTTCTGTTTCTCCTTTCCGCAATGAGTCTGAAATTTTCGAGATCGAGTTGAAGTCTATATTCCCCGAAACGGTTATGATGGTCAGTTTACTGTCGTCATCCAATGCCATAAGGATAAGATCCTGCGTTTTCTCGTCGGTTTTTTTCATCAGGATATTTATTTTCGATCTTCTTTCATTCACCGATACCACCTCCCTGTAGTCTGTGAATTTGCTGGATACCATTTCTTTTGCCTTTTCAAAATAATATTTTGAATCTGCTTTGTTTTCTGTTGTAATGATACGAATGCTGTTCAACTCGCGAAAAGTTGTTTTTAGTTCTTCATCGCTGGTATTCGACGCCATCTTGTTAAGCATCGCTTTTCCTATGTTTACGTTGCTTACCGGACGTTCTGTTTCGACACACTCCTTCAGAAATCTCGTAATGAAATCGTTTGCGAAGGCGGAAGTTGCCAGAAACAACGTAAACAAGACCAAAAAAATACTTCTCATAGACTTTCGGGTTTGATGTTTTTACTTAAGTCTGGATCATAGAGCGGGATTTCAGCGCTTAGCGAATCGATTTCCGACCAGTCCAGGTCTAAATTGTCTAACTGCTCCAACGATTTTAAGGATGCCTCTTCAGTAGCCTGTAACGCTGTGGAGAGCTTGTTTAGAGCAGATGTGGCCTGTTGCATGGCCACACCGGGATCGTTGTAAGTTTCGGCAAAGACCCGGTTGTTTTGACGGGCAAAAAAGTAAACGGATACCCCGATTCCGGCGATCATAATAACCGATGCGGCGATCCGCAGGAAAGGCTCGAATATTTTTATAGTGATGTATTGTTTTTGCCGGTCGGTTTTACGGATCAGTGTGTTAAGTTTTTTCTCAAAATCACCGCTCAATTCCATTGGCTGATGGTTTTGTTTATAGGCAAACACAGGTATATACGGTAACAAGTCATCGGGGACGTCACCGAAGTTGAAAAATTCCTGTAGTTCCCTTTCCTCCGAAACCGACGTTTCGCAGTTCCAGTAATTCTCCAGCAATGTGTGTATTCTTTCGTTATTCATTCTTGTTTACCCGATAATAATTCTTTCAATTTATTTCTTGCCCTGAAGAGGCTCACTTTTACCAAATCTTCACTAATGTCCAATGTGTCAGCTATTTCCTTGTAGCTCATTCCTTCAATCTCACGAAGTTGAAACACCATTTTCTGGTTTTCCGATAACTGATCAATACACCTATATATAAATGTGTTTCTTTCGGTTTCTACCAGTTTGAAAAACGGCGTTACGTGATCGGTAAAAATTCCGCTTTCCAACTCAGGAGCAATATTCTCTGTTCTTCGTATCGATAGAGACTCCACTCTGTCGAGCGCCAGGTTTTTTGTAGCGCGGAAACAATAAGCTTCTAGGTTTTCGATGTTATCCCACTCGTTATTTTTCAACCAAAGCTTCAGAAACACATCTTGTACAATGTCTTCGGCTTCGGCGGAATCTCTCACGATGCTCCACGCAAGCCGGAAGAGTTTATCCTTTAGCGGTAAAATGATCCGATGGAATTTATCGTGACTCATTATTGGGATGACGGGCAGGTGTTGAAAAAGTTACACAGAATTACGAAAATAGTTGTTTTTTTTTGACTTTTGCCGAATTTGAGTTTTTTTTTAAAAAAAGTATGTGGCAATGTAAGGGAATAGTTGTTGTTTTTTTAAATATCGGTTGTCTGGATTTTGTAAAAATAGTTGAAAAAACACCGCCTATAATTTGCATATCATGTTGAT
>DCEG01000053.1:0-11098 GCA_002316835.1 Bacteroidales bacterium UBA1035
ATAACCGTACGGCCTTTTCTTACTAATTGTTGAATTGTAGGCATTTTTCTACTTTCTTTTTGTCTTTTATTTTACTGATAAATTTATTTTCTACGCACAAATCCACTTAATTATAACTCAAATATAATCAAATGATTAACATCAAAAACCTCCATTTCTGGGGTTAAAAACGGCACAAAATTACAAAGAATCAATCAGATATGCAAATTATAAGTAGTGTTTTTTCAAATATTTTTACAAAATCAAGTCAATCAATATTTTTGCAAAAAAAGGGAGTTTTATAAGAAAAGTGAGTTAATTTCATCAAAATTATATTGTGATGGAAATAATAGGATGTTTTTGTGGTTAAATTTCCCTGCAAATTGATTAATAGGTATAATGATATCTAAAAATTATAATATTATAAAAATGATTTATATAAATTTGAAACATCTTTTAATAATAACAATTGTATCTGGATTATTCGAGGTGATACTTCTTATTTAGATTATGTACAAACAAAAGTGATTGAAATAGATAACACGGATTACCCAATTTATTCTTACAGGTATTTCGATATTAATTCAACTGACTCATCTATTGTTTTCTTTATAACAAAAGAATTTGGCGTTATAAATGCGATAAACAGAGCATGGGATAATAAGTTTATCATTATTTTTTCAAATAAGAAATATCGTAGAATTGTTGAGGAATTAAACCATATAATAATGAAGGATACTGCTTATTATTGGTATGATAACATACTCCCTCCTATTCCTTAATTGTTCAATTATTGTCATTCACACAGAATTACAACTCTGAGTATTGAGGTTATTTATTCAAATATTTTCACAAACCAAAGAAAACACAATATTATTAGAAAGCAACATCACTTGTTATTTTCAATAAAAAATCTCAAAACCAATGAAAAACAAAAAAAATAAAATATTTTTGCATTTCACTGTAACTTTTTCAACACTCAACCGTCATCCTTGTAATGAGTCACGATAAATTCCATCGGATCATTTTACCGCTAAAGGATAAACTCTTCCGGCTCGCGTGGAGCATCGTTAGAGATTCCGCCGAGGCCGAAGACATTGTGCAGGACGTGTTTGTGAAACTTTGGACAAAAAATGACGAGTGGGATGGAATCGAAAACTTAGAAGCTTATTGCTTTCGTGCAACAAAAAATCTGGCATTCGATAGAGTAGAGTCTTTATCGATTCGAAAAACAGAAAATATTGCTTCAGAATCTGAAAACGGTGTTTTTGTTGATGATATAACACCGCTCTTAAAGTTGGTTGAAACCGAAAGGAACACGTTAATATACAAGTGTATCGATCAATTATCGGAAAATCAGAAAATGGTATTTCAACTGCGAGAAATTGAAGGCATGAGCTATAAAGAAATTGCTGACACAATGGAAATAAGCGAAGATTTGGTAAAAGTGAGCCTTTTCAGGGCAAGAAATAAGATGAGAGAATTATTATCGGGTAAACAATAATGAACATAGAAAGAATTCACATATTGCTGGAAAAATACTGGAACTGCGAAACTTCTGTTTCGGAAGAACAGGAGTTGCAGGAGTTTTACAACTTTGGCGATGTTCCTGACGATTTACAGCAGCTTGTTCCCATGTTTTCGTACAAACAAGATCAGCATGCAATAGCATTAAGTGATGATTTTGAAAAGAAACTCGAGACCTCCATACGTAAAGCCGACAGGAAAAAGCAATACATCACCATAAAGATATTCGAACCTTTCCTGCGCATTGCTGCATCTATTATTCTCATCGCGGGAATCGGGGTATCGGTTTACTTTTTCGCCAGACAAAACAATCAGGTCTTTGCAGAGACATACAACGATCCCGGTGCAGCTTTAGAGCAAGCGACATCAGCACTCGAAAAGCTTTCTATGGCTTTGCAAACCACTGAAGAAGCATCTTTAAAATCGCTGGAACAACTGGATAATTTGGATTTAGACTGGTCCGAGATCGATTCTCTGAGTTCTGAAATTCCATTATACAATCCTGATTCAAACAATAATATCGAATCTGAAACTCTATGAAAAGAAGTTTTTTGATAGTCTTTACGTTGTTTTTAGCAACATCAATTTTCGCAAACGACTTCATTGGAAAATTCCTAAAAGAGTGTGTTGAAACAGATCGTCCTGTAAGCAATGTAAATATAGGGAATACGATGCTCAACAAAATGGCTGCGAACACCAGCGATGAAGAATTGAAAGCAACGTTCCGTGAACTTACAAGTATCCGCATTATTACAACAGAAAGCAAAAGCGATTCAAAATATTATTTCGAAAAGGCAAAACAGCTTATATCCAGCGATTTTACAGATTACCTGGAAGTAGTTTCGGTGAATGAAAGAAGATCGAAAATAAATATCCTGATGAAAAAGATTGACGAGAAAAATCAGGATCTCATCCTTATTGCGTTGGATGACGACAACAAGCTAACGATAATTACTGTTTCGGGAAATATCGATTTTAATTCGATTTCAAAACTATCCAGTTCACTACGCGAAAGTAATACTGAAGAACCGGTTTCTGAGAATGAGACTGACAAAGGCAACTGACCCGAACAGGTTAACTCGGGCATGCACAAATAACTTTTTTCTTTTTTATATTTAAACGATGAGTAGGCGGCGGAACGTGAGTTTAGCCGCCTGCTGCTTTTTGCGCTGCAAAATTATAGATTATTTTGTTTCGTTGTTCGGTTAGCAAGAAAAAAATATCCAAAAGCAACAACTACTTGAATAGCAACGAACTATCTCCATAACTCAAAAACCGGTAGTCATTTTGTAAGGAGTAATCATAGATTCGCTTCCAATCTTTTCCGATAAAAGCAGCGATTAACAGTAGCAGGGTACTTTGCGGTTGATGAAAATTTGTAATTATCGCCTGCGGATAGTGAAAGGTATACCCCGGAACAATAATAATCTGAGTGGCAGTCATCAATTGCTTCTGATTGCTTTTATCTAAATAATCGATGATGGCTTTTAATGCGAGTTTTGGTGAAACGTGATCTTCCTCATCGTATGGTTCCCATTGCGAAACCAACAATTCTTCTGAAGAGATTCCGGGATTTTGTAAGATTTTTCTCCCGACGTAATACAGACTTTCCACTGTACGCATCGATGTGGTTCCAACCACAATTAAATCTTTCTCATTTTCATATAAAGCTTGAACCGTTTCTCGTGAAACAGAGATAAATTCCGTGTGCATATCATGCCCGGCAATGGTTTCGGATTTCACGGGCTTGAATGTTCCCGCTCCGACATGCAGGGTTACATGAGCGGCTTTTATCCCTTTTTTTGTGAGTGAGTCCATAACTTCGGGTGTGAAATGCAACCCTGCCGTTGGAGCGGCAACCGACCCCTCCACAGTGGAATAAACTGTCTGATATGTCTCATCATCTTTCGCTTCCGAAGCACGGTTAAGATAAGGCGGGATAGGTAATTTTCCGGCAACTTCCAGCAGTTCGGAAAATGTAAAATCCGGGTTGTTCCACGAAAACTCAACCACAGTGTCGTTTTCTGTTTTTGCTATTTTCTTAGCTGAAAGTAAAATCTTTTCATCCGCAATACAAACCGTCATTTGCAGAACATCGTCTTTCCAGCGCTTGGCGTTACCAATCATACAATTCCACGAGCACGCTGAACGCTGCTGAAAATTCACCGGGTAATCGTTTGGCTGATTAGGCGAAAGACAAAAAACTTCGATGGCAGCTCCGGTACTTTTTTCGAAAATTAATCGGGCGTGAATCACTCGTGTATCGTTGAAGATCATTAAACTGGATTCGGGAATTAACGTGGCAATTTCAGAAAAATGGAGAGTCGATATTTTTTTGTTTTTGTAGAGTAGTAATTTTGAGGAGTCTCTTTTCAATAAAGGATATTTGGCTATTTTTTCGTCTGAAAGCGTGTAATTATAATCGGTGATTCGTATTTTTTCGACTTCGTATTTTTTCATTTTTAGGAAAATTAGTCTTTTTTTTATAATAATATCTGCAAATAATCCGACAAAATTAGGCAACTTTGTATTTGCATCAAAAAGTTATGTAAAGATTCGGAGAGTTTGTATGAAAAAATTACAAGTTGGTGATAAAGTTCGCTTTCTAAGCACGGTTGGTGGCGGAACAGTTAAAGGTTTTCTGAACAAGCAATTGGTAATTGTTGAAGACGAAAACGGATTTGACGTTCCTGTTCTTGTCTCAGAATGTGTAGTTGTAGAGGCTGCCGGAAACGAAAAATTAGGACAAACCGATACCGACATTCCTGACAAAGAACCCGAAAAAAAAATCGAAAAAACAAAGCCTGTTCCTCAGATTGAAGAGGCAAACCTGATCTCTGAAACTACCGAAGGTGAAAAGATCACCACCTGTCTGGTTTTTCTCCCTACCGATGCAAAAAATATGACACAAACTTCGTTTGAATGTTATTTCGTGAACGACAGCAACTATTTTTTGTTTCTCAACTACATGTATCGCGAAAACAACTCGTGGAAAAGCCGTTACAACGGGATTGTGGAACCGAACACACAAATTTTCATCGAAGAATTTGATAAAACACAACTTAACGATCTGGAAAAAGTCTGCGTCCAGTTTGTGTCGTTCAAGCACAACAAAACGTATCGTTTCAAGAATCCGGTTTCCGTAGAACTACGCATCGATACAGTGAAGTTTTACAAGCTGCACAGTTTCATTGATAATGATTATTTTGACGATAACGCGCTCGTTTATTATATTACCAGAAACGATGTTCCCGAGCGGGAAATGCTGGTTTCTGCAGGCGATATTCAGCGTGCTATGCAAGAAAAAACCGTTTCTGAAAATCGTCCGCGGGTACAAAAAGTTGTAAAAAAAGAAAAAAATCCTATTATTGAAGTGGATTTACACATTGATCAACTGCTTGACAGCAGGTCAGGCATGGATAATGCCGAAATGCTTGAATTTCAACTTAAGAAATTTAACGATGTGATGCAGGAAAATCTTAAACGAAAAGGCCAGAAAATAGTCTTTATTCATGGTAAGGGCGATGGCGTATTGAAAAACGCTTTGCTCAAGGAAATAAAAAACAAATACAGAAGTTGTTACTATCAGGATGCATCATTTCGTGAATATGGTTTTGGAGCAACCATGGTAACAATAAAATAAACGTACGGTTCAGTCAGGACGCTTTTTGCGGCCCGGCCGGATATAAAAAAATGTACCAGGCGGCTTGAAACTGCCTGACACAATCAAAAAAATACATTAATTGCCTAAAAACAAAAAACATAGAGATATGAAAAAAACAGTATTGCTTTTTCTATTAATTTTCTCGTTATCAAGCTGCGACATACTCAACCAAATCGGAGGAGCCATTCAATTATCGCAATGCGAATACACGTACAATTCCATTGACGAAATGCAGTTGGCCGGAATTAATCTGGGGGACGGTTCTTCCATCTCTCTTTCCAACTTTGCTTCTATCTCTAGTATTCTCACAGGAGGAAGTTTACAGACTATTCCCTTCAGTATGACGTTGAAAATGGATGTAAAAAACCCAAATCAGGCAGCGGCATTTCTGAACGCACTTGAATATGCTATAGAAATCAACGAAATGGAATTCACTACCGGAAAAATGGATGTTCCCATCCGTGTCGAACCTGGACAGACAGCTGTTTTACCATTATCTATCGGAGTAGATTTGAAGAATCTGATGAACCGGTATTCGCGTGATCGCGTGGCAAGAGAAATGAGCAGTTTTTTAGGCCTTTCATCTGATGAGACGAAAGTCACCGTGAAATTATGGCCAAAACTGATGGTAGGTAATACTCCTATAAAAGTTCCGGCACCGATTCCGGTTGTTTTTACTTTTGGAGGCGACAAGTAAATAATGCGTAATTCATAATATATAATTCGGTCGTTGGTACGCATTGAATGCTTCTTATTGAAATAAAAAAATGAAGAAGTCCGGAAAAGAGGAACGCCAGGAAGCCATAGAGCAAATATTGAGCAAAAACCCTATCGAGAGCCAGGAAGAATTATTGCAATTACTTACCGAAAAGGGTTTTGAATTAACGCAAGCAACATTATCGCGAGATTTCCGGGAAATGAAAGTTGCAAAAACTCCCGATGCCACAGGTAATTATTTTTATAGGCTGCCGGGAATTAAACTACCCCAGCCCAAACCAGATAAATACGGAATGACTTCGCCTTTTTCGAGGCACGGAATTATTAATATTGAGTTTTCGGGACAACTGGCCGTTATTAAAACTCCTGGCGGTTATGCGCGCGGCGTAGCGCAAGATATTGATGTCAATAACATTCCAGGAGTTATGGCAACGGTTGCCGGAAACGATACGGTACTTGTGATTCTTCGTGAAAACAGTAACAAAGTCGATATAATTAATTCATTAAAACTGTTGTTCGCAAGGGAGTAAGTCCAATAGTGATTCAATCGTAAATCGCAAATTCCAAATCTAAAATAGATATATGTTCATCATAGGCATTGCCGGAGGTTCCGGTTCAGGAAAGACAACACTGGTAAACTCTATACTCGAAAGAGTTCCTTACGACCAAATCTCGCTGCTCACGCAAGATTCTTACTACAAAGACAGCGGGCATCTGCCCATTGAACAACGTCGTGCACTCAACTTCGATCATCCTGATTCCATTGAGTGGGATTTGATGCTGAGCGACATACAGAAACTCAAAAGCGGGCACGAAATAGAGTCACCAACCTACTCTTACCTGACTTGTACACGTCAGCAGGAAACAGTTCGGGTAAAACCCAATAAAATCTTACTGATAGAAGGGATTTTAATTTTTACGCAAACAGAGCTTTGCGATGTTATGGATATGCGCATCTATCTGGAAGTGGAGCCAGATCACCGGCTTTCACGCATTATAGAGCGCGATATGGATTCACGCGGACGAACAGCTCAGGAAGTTATAAGACGTTACTACAAAACCGTTCGTCCGATGCACGAAGAATTTATAAAACCTTCGCGCGAACGCGCAGATATGTTAGTGATGGGAGGAGGGTTAAATGAGAAAGCAGCAGACTTTATTTCAACTGCTATTTTAGGGAAGTTACTCGCAAAATAATTGAATATCTACCCAAATCTCCCTGCTTCATAATCTTTAAACCACTTATAAAACTCTTGCATCCCGGCTTCAACAGATGTGGACGGCTTATAACCAAAATGTCCTTCGAGCAGTGAGGTATCGGCATAAGTTGAAACCACATCCCCGGGTTGCATTTCCGTCATTTGTAAATCAGCTTTCTTACCGGTAGTTTTTTCTATAATCCCAATAAAATCCATGAGCTGCACTGGTGATGAACAACCCATATTATATATAACATTGGGAATTTCAGTTTGTGGCGGCGAAGGAATAATCTTCAGCACACCTTCCACAATATCGTCAATATAGGTGAAATCGCGCTGCATATTGCCGTTATTGAAAACTTTTATGGGTTCGCCCTTAGAAATGGCATCAACAAACAACCAGGGTGCCATATCTGGACGTCCCCAGGGTCCATAAACAGTAAATAATCGAAGTCCGGTTGTCGATAATTTATACAATTTACTGTAAGTATAAGCCAACAGTTCATTCGCCTTCTTAGTAGCAGCGTACAAACTAACCGGATGATCGGTCTGTGCCGATTCCTTATACGGAATAGGTGTATCTTCACCATAGATACTACTCGAACTGGCATAAACCAAATGCTCCACCGCCGAAACCCGGCATGCTTCAAGCAGATTGGTGAATCCTACCACGTTGGAATTTATATACGAAAGTGGGTTTTTAAGTGAGTAACGTACTCCCGCCTGAGCTGCAAAATTAATGACGTGGGTAAATCCCTCATCCTGAAAAAGTGAAAAAAGAGCATCTTTATCGATCAAGTCTACTTGTAAGAAACGATAATTGGGAAATTTTCTACTTTGAACGAATTCACCTTTCTTTATTTCTTCGCTTTTGATTCCGGTTACAGCAAGTCGTGCGTATTTTAATCTGACGTCGTAATAGTCGTTCAGATTATCTAATCCAAGCACATCAAATCCTTGTTTGAGTAGTTTTTGCGTAATATGAAAACCGATAAATCCGGCAGCTCCGGTGACTAATATCTTCATAATTTTGTTTTAGCTCATATCTCGTTGGATCAAAGCACTACAATAATGTACTGCCCGACAACGTATTGCTGTTTATTTTGAACAACTGATTGAATATCGGCATCTTTTTTAATCGTTTTCTCAGGTAATAACAGAAGTTGTCCGGTAAGCGAGTTATTCACAATTTCTTCTTTTTCCGCAAAAATCACATCTTTCTTCAAAAAGACGTCCATGCTTTCTGCCCGTCTGATACCGTAAACATAATAATCAGATATTTGTTTTTCTTTGGCAACCTGAGATGCTTCCTCGCATAATTTATTCCAACCCAAATACGGATTTAGTTGCGGTATTGCCAACCCACCAATAAATACGGTCAACAGAATGCCGAGGGCCATTATCCGAATTGATTTTCGCAATGCTTTTTCAGCAAATAAGAAATGTAGAACCGCCATTCCTGTGATGGTGATAACGGCTGCCGCCACATAAACCAACGGAACTCCGGCAATAAATGTTCTATCAGTCTTTGCAAGGTAAATTACGACGGGTAAAACTGTTATAAAAATCAATGCCGGAAACGCTACCGATAAACGCAACCAGATATTCTTTTCGTCAAATTTTCTCAGTAGTAATGCCGAAAGATAAATAAGGAACGGAAACGCAGGAAGCAGATAAACCGCCAGTTTTGAACTGATTACGGATAACATAATGAACGTTGTTAAGACAATAACAAGAAAAAAACGTTCTGTTTCTGTTTGTATTTTTTTTCGAACTATCCCTGCAATAATCAATCCAACTGAAAGAAACATCCACGGCGCCAGTGAATACCAAACAGAAACTGCGTAATAGTAAAACGGTTCCTTGTGATGGAAAGAGTTAATTCCCCGCCCAACAGTCTGATGAACCAGCAAATTATCGAGGTACTCCCTACCCGACTCCAGATAAACTCCGGTAAACCAGATACCGCACCCCAGCAACAAGATAAGTAAACTTTTCCATCCCCAGTATTGTTTCCAGGTACTTATTTTTCTCCGATATATAAGAAAAGCGATTGTTGAAACCAGCGGAACCAGAATTCCAATTGGCCCTTTCGAGAAAAGAGCAAGAAAAACAAAAGCCGGGAATAAATAGTAATCGCACTTTCCGGCTTCACCTTTGTAAATTTTAAAGAATGTATAGAGCGATAACACGATAAACATACACATCAGCATATCCATGCGGACAATAATTGCTAAACCGGTAAATAATCCGGCTGTCATCAGTATTAGTGTAGCATCGGTTTGATTTTCCGAACTTTCTTTCCGAGTCCATTTAGCCATCGTCAATAGAATAATTACTGCAGGAATAAACGACAACAACGATAAAAACCACATCCGGTGATCGCCCAGCAAGGTTTTCCCGGCCATCATCAGCCAAAAATAAAGCGGTGGCTTATCAGCATAAATTTCACCCTGATTGGTGAACGTAAAAATATCGCCATTCTGCAACGCTTCATCAACGATGCTCAGGTAACGCAACTCGTTGTCCGGCGTGTAATCGCGAAGAATCATCACGGGAAGCATTGCTATAAACCAAAGAAGATAAAGATATTTATTTTTCATTCAGCAAATTCTTTTTACTTGAATAATCGATCATTATATTGCGGATATACGCCAAGAAACCAAATGATTGCCCCAGAATGAGCACCGGATCAAGGCGAAAGATACCGTAAGCGATAATGCTGGCTGAGCCCAGCAAACTGATGATCCAGAAACCGATAGGAAGTGTAGATTCTCGATGACGCGTTGAATAAACCCATTGATAAATAAACCGGAAAGTAAACAAAACCTGTCCGGCAGAACCAAAGACAAGCAACCAAAGCGGAATATTTTTATTTTGAAAAAATGTGGATGAAAAAGTCTCTATATCGCGTATCAAAAATGCCGTTGCAATAATGGGAGTTAGCAAAAGAATCGCTCTGAAAATCGGGCTGATTCTCTTCCAGAGCCCCTTCATGTTCAGGTTCCACAGATAAATATAATACGAAATAAACTGCCCCAGAATAATAGCAAAATCATTTCTGAGCACACCGTAAATAAACAACAGGTATGACCCGAAAATACTTAATATCCAAAATGCTGAGGGCGAAAGTACTTTTTTAGCTTTCTCTGTAACGATCCACTGATAGAGCAGTCTTGCCGAGAAAAAGGCTTGTGCCAAGAAACCAATCGCATAAATCCAGGCTGGACTTCCTTGCATATCAATTTAAATTACTATCGTTAATTTGGTAGTTTATGTAACGTTTTTTCATCCATCGGTATGCAAAGCAATCAATAAAAGGCCCGGTGAGACGGTTCCACAAATGGTATTTTGATTTTCCGGCAATACGCGGATAATGGCGTACGGGAGTTTGTTGCACTTTTCCGTTTTGCAGTAGAATGAGCGCCGGTAGAAACCGATGCATCCCGTTAAACATGGGGAGGCACCTGGCATAATCGGTATGCATCACCTTAAGCGGGCATCCGGTATCAGAAACACCATCGCCGGTCATCATACGGCGATAGCCGTTCGCTATTTTCGACTGTAAATTTTTGAAAAAAGAATCTTTACGATTGGCGCGAATTCCGGTAACGAATTCATAATCGCCCAAATCGGGAAGCAGCAGGTTAAAATCATCGGCATCTGTTTGCATATCCGCATCCATGTAACCTACATATTTTGAATGGCAATGATCGAAACCCGCCTTGAGTGCGGCACTTAATCCACCGTTTTTCTTCATGTCGAGATAGAAGAAACCCGTATTCCGTTTGCAAATTTCGCGGACACGGCTTCCGCTATCGTCAGTAGAGCCATCGTTTACAAACAGAACACAAGTTTTATAAAGAGATTGTGGCAAAAAACTTTTGAGTTTTTCTTCTAATCGTGCAATGTTGTCTTCTTCGTTGTAAACAGGCACGATTATCGTAAAATCGTATTGTCCTGTATGGTTTTCCTTAATTTGCATAACTTTAATCAACACAAAATTATCTCT